>JAFSXQ010000021.1 GCA_017444005.1 Bacteroidaceae bacterium
ATCAGGGCAATGTAGCGGTTGGTGATTTCAAATTCGCCCATTTCATCGGGATTTGTGGTAATCATCTTCACCTCGGCACGATAGTAACCACGGCGGGGACGGGTGACGTGGAGATAGCAAACGGCAGCCCCGACTTGCCGGGCGATGCGCTCGGCGCCGGTGAGGAAGGCCGTCCGGTGGTTGAGGAAGTCGGTCCAGTACTGCACGGCCTGCCATTTGGGTCCCTGGTCGGCAATGAAGCCGATGACCTCGTGCCGCCCTTCGCGCCGGTCGGTGAGTATCTGGCGCAGGGTCTGCTTCATGGGTATGCAGCGGCCGCCGAACTGCTGCCGCAGGTCGATGAAGAACTGGTCGATGTGCCGGTTACGCAGGGGGTGATAGATTTGTGCTCCCTGCCACGGTTCCGTGAACCACAGGGGGAAGGAACTCATCCATTCCCAGTTACCGTAGTGCCCGAGGTAGCAGAAGCCGAACTGCTTGCCTTCGCGCTCCAGGGTGGCCTGCAGTTCCTCTATGCCGACGAACGGCACGCGCCGGCGCAGTTCGTCGTGCGACATGGTCTGCATCTTCAGCGTTTCCACGATGTAGTCGCACAGGAAGTGGTAGAAGCGGCGCATGATCTGTCGGCGCTCCTGCTCGCTCTTCTCGGGGAAGCATTCGGCCAGTTGCCGGCGTACAAGGCGGCGGCGATAGCGCACTACGTGGAAGACGAGCGGGTAGAGCAGTACGTCGGACAGCAGGTAGTGGACGCGCAGCGGCAGACGCGACAGCAACTTCAATATGGCGAACAGCACCTTATACATATAGTCTCATTTCAAGTCCTGATACGAGTGTTTCAGTATCTGCAGCGCTTTCCCGAGTCGCAGCGAGTCGGCAGGTTCGCCCACGGGGACGGGCTGCATAGCCGTCAGGTCGTACAGGGTCTCGCCAGTGGCATCTTTGTACAGCAGACCGGCCGGATAGGTGCAGTAGACGAAGGGCTCGTAGTCCGGGCTGAGCACATTGCGGCTCCAGGGGAAGTCGTCGTGCCCCAGGCCCATCTGTGCCAAGAGTGTTGCGGCGATGTCGCTCTGGTTCATCAGGGTGTGCATGGTGCGCGGTTCCTTGACGGCGCCGCCCAGCCACAGCATGGGGCTGTGGAAGAATTCCGGGTCGTCGTAGGTCTGCTGGTAGAGGAACCCGTGGTCGGGGATGACGATGACCAGCAGCCGGTCCCATACGGGCAGTGTGCGCAGACTGTCGATGAGGTCGCCCACGCACTGGTCGGTATAGGCGAAGGCGTTCAGCCGTTTGTCTTCCAACCGATGGTAGGGCACGTCCCACGGTTCGTGGCTCGAAATGGTCTGCCACACCATCATCCACTGGGCGTCGGGCCGTATTTCGGCAATGGTATGGAACATCTTCATGGCCGAGGTGCTGTCGTTGGCGCCCCAACTGCTGTTCAGTTCCTCTTGGGTGAAATAGGTGTCGTCCATCAGCGACTCAAACTCCATGTCCAGCAGATACCGTTGCTTGCCCATGTTGGTCATGGCGCCGGCGTACATGTAGCCCGTCTGGTAGCCTGCGTGGCGGAAACTGCGGGGCAGCGACGACAGCCGGTCGTGCATCCCCACCTCCTTCATGGGGCTGACGGTGGGGTAACTGGTCCATCCCGAGTAGGCACATACGGTGCCGCGGTCGGTGCGGAACGAGTTGCTGTAGTACTGGTCCCAGAAGATGCCTTCGGGGATGAGGCGCGACAGGTTGGGGGCCACGTCGGGCAGTCCCCCCAGTTCCTTGACGAACTTGCCGCCAAAACTCTCCATCATCACGAAGAGCACGTTGGGGCGCTCGGTGGTGAGCAGGGTGTCGGTGATGGCTGCGCCGGTCTTGTCTGTTGCGACGGCGGGCAAGCCGCCGTCCACTGTGGCGTAGCGCTGTGCGTCGCCAAAGGAGGCGAAGAAGCGGTAGACCGGGTTGGTGGCCGCGTGGCTCATGAACAGCGGGCCGCGATGGTAGCAACTGCTGACGTGGATGGGGGCTATGGCCAAGATGGCCAGGATGATGAACGGCCAATGGCGGCGGTTGCCCTCCATGCGTTCAGGGGTAAGCCCGATGGCGGGAACGGCGACGGCGAGGACGAAGCCCAGAATGAGCAAGGCGCGTGACACCAGGAACCCCACGCTGACGCTGTTCGTGGTGCCTTCGGGCGAGGCGGCATAACTGAGGTGCACGGCACATAGTTTGAACTCCCAGAACTCGTACATCACCATGTCGGCCACGATGATGGCTCCCACCGCGATGCCCAGCACCGCGAAGTAGGGCGCCAGCACCCAGCGCAGGCCCTTCTTCATCAAGGCGATAACTAATGCTGGAATGAGCAACAGAATGGCCGTCGTGCGCATGTCCAGCAACAGGCCGTGGAGCCAAATTCCTGCCATTCCACCGGGATTTACGGTCTCGATGCTATGGTTGTACCACACGAACACTCCCTTGCCAATGGCGAACACCGCCATCAGCAGCAGGAACAGGGAAACCATATAGCGTACTGTGCTCTTCATCTCAACTTTCAATTTCCAATTTTCAATTTTCAACTTTCAACTCTCATAGTTGCTGCATGTCGTTCAGGCGTTTGTAGTAGCCGTCGAGGGCGATGAGTTCTTCGTGCGTGCCCCGCTCTACGATGCGCCCCTCGTGCAGTACACATATCTCGTCGGCGTTCTTGATGGTCGACAGACGGTGGGCGATGGCAATGGTCGTGCGGGTCGACATCAGCCGTTCCAGGGCATCCTGCACCAGTCGCTCGCTCTCCGTGTCGAGGGCCGAGGTGGCCTCGTCCAGGATGAGTATGGGCGGATTCTTCAGAATGGCGCGGGCTATGGAGATGCGCTGGCGCTGACCGCCCGAGAGCCGGCATCCGCGGTCGCCCACGTTGGTGTCGTAGCCATCCTCCATCTCCATGATGAAGTCGTGGGCGTTGGCAATGCGTGCCGCCTGTTCTATCTCCTCCTGCGTGGCGTTGTCCTTGCCGAAGGCGATGTTGTTTCGGATGGTGTCGTTGAAGAGGATGGCCTCCTGGTTCACGTTGCCGATGAGGCTGCGCAGCGAGCGGATGCTGAGTTGGCGTATGTCGGTGCCGTCGATGGTGATGCTGCCTGCCGACACGTCGTGGAAGCGTGGGATGAGGTCCACCAGCGTGCTCTTGCCGGAACCCGATTGTCCCACAAGGGCCACCGTCCGGCCCTTTTGTATGTCGAGGTCGATGTCGTGCAGGATTTCGCGCCCTTCGGAGTAACTGAAACTGACCCCATGCAGAACGATGCCGGTCTGCAAATCTTCGATGGAACGGGCGTTTTCTGCTTCCCGGATGTTGTTCTCGGCGTCCAGGATGCGGTTGATGCGTTCCATCGAGGCCAGGCCCTTCTGTATGGCATATCCGGCCTTCGAGAGGTCCTTGATGGGCTGTAGGGTGGAGTAGAGGATGATGAGGTAGTAGATGAACGTTTCGGCATCGATGGGGCTGCTGCCGTTGAAGATGAGGTAACCGCCAAACCACAGCACCAGCACAATCATCACCGTGCCCAGGAACTCACTCACCGGATGGGCCGCACTCTGCCGGATGGCCACGCGGTTCGATATGTCGCGGTACGCGTTGGTCACACGCTCGAAGCGCTCCGTCATCTTGTCCTCGGCTATGAAGGCCTTGATGATGCGCAGTCCGCCCAGCGTCTCCTCTATCTGGCTGACGCTGTCCGACAACTTCTGCTGCATCAGGAGCGACTTCGATTTCAGTTTCTTGCCGATGCGCCCGATGCCCCATGCCAACAGGGGGACGACGAGCAGCGTGAACAGCGTCAGTTGCCAACTGACGTAGACCATCGTGCCGACGTAAACCGTGATGAAGATGGGATTCTTGATGAGCATGTCCAGCGACGAGGTGATGGAGGCATCCACCTCGTTCACGTCGGCCGTGATGCGCGTCATGATGTCGCCCTTGCGTTCCTCGCTGAAGTAGGAGAGGGGCAGGCGGACGATCTTGCGGTAGATGTCGTTGCGGATGTCGCGGACGATGCCCGTCCTGAGCGGTGCCAGCATGGCCGAGCCACCGAAGTAGGCCGACGTCTTCAGCAGCGTCAGCAGCGAGAGCACCAGTCCGAGCAGCAAGAGGGTGGTGGCGGGGCCGTACTGTTCGATGAGTTGCTGGCTGTAGTAGTAGCCGTTGTTCTTGGCCACGTCCAGCAGGTTGTCGGTGGTCCAGGGGATGAACTCGTAGCGCTCAGTGTTTATCTTGAACAGAATCTGCAGGATGGGCAGCAGGACCGTGAACGAAAAGACATTGAACAGGGCCGCCAGCACGTTCATGCCCAGCGTGCCGGCGATGTAGCCTTTGTAGCGGGCAAAGTACTTGCCCATGACCTGATAAAATGCCTTCATCCCTAATCTCTAATCCCTAATCCCTCATCTCTAATCTCTAATCTATTTCCTTCCAAAGTCCGCCGGAATCTCGCCCCACTCCGCCGTTTCCCACTTCTGCACGGGGGCGTGCTGCGGGTTCTCGCGCAGCCACTTCTCGGCCCGCGCGACCAGTTCGTGCGCCTTCTGGGTCTGGGGCGTCAGTTCCAGTTTGGTCTTGCACTTGCGGTTCCTGACCCACAGAATGGCGTTGTACGAGTCGCTGTAGACCGTCATGTTCCAGCCCTTCTGCTTGATGAGGGCCAGGGCGTGCACGATGGCCAGGAACTCCCCGATGTTGTTCGTGCCGCGGATGGGGCCGAAGTGGAACAGCCGCTGTTCGTTGCCCAGGTACACCCCCTGATACTCCATCGGTCCGGGGTTGCCCGAGCAGCCGGCATCGACCGCAATGGCGTTGAAGTCCACCTTGTCTTTCAGTTTCTCGTAGTCCACAATTCTTAATTCTTCTCTCTTAATTCTTAATTCCCATGCATCACATGCGTTCCGGCACCTCGATGCCCAGCAGGCCCAGGCCGTTGCGGACGACCTTGCTCACGGCCTCCGACAGGGCCAGGCGCACCAGTTGCTTCTCCTTGTCCTCTTCCTTCAAGACGCTGAAGTCGTGGTAGAACTGGTTGTACTCCTTCACCAGGTCGTAGCAGTAGTTGGCGATGCACGACGGGTTGTAGTCGCTGCCCGCCTGGCGGACGACGTCGGCGAAGTTGTTGAGGTGCTGTATGAGGCTTATCTCCTTGTCGCTCAACTGGGCCGTCGTGGGCAGCACGTCGGGTACCTCGATGCCCTGTGCCTTGGCCTTGCGCAGGATGGAGCGGATGCGGGCGTAGGTGTACTGGATGAAGGGGCCCGTGTTGCCGTTGAAGTCGATCGACTCCTCGGGGTTGAAGAGCATGTTCTTGCGGGCGTCCACCTTCAGGATGAAGTACTTCAGGGCGCCCATGCCCACGATGCGGGCTATCTCCCGGGCCTCCTCGGGGGTGATGTCCTCCAGTTTGTTCACCTTGTCGGCGCTCATCTGGCTGGCGTCCTCAATCATCGTCTGGATGAGGTCGTCGGCGTCCACCACCGTGCCCTCGCGCGACTTCATCTTGCCGTTGGGCAGTTCCACCATGCCGTAGGAGAAGTGCACCAGGTCCCGTCCCCACTTGAAGCCCAGTTTGTCCAGCAGGATGCTGAGCACCTGGAAGTGGTAGTTCTGCTCGTTGCCCACGACGTAGATCATCTTGTCGATGGGATAGTCTTGGAAGCGCAGTTTGGCCGTGCCGATGTCCTGCGTCATGTAGACGCTGGTGCCGTCGCTCCGGAGCAGCAGTTTCTCGTCCAGCCCCTCCTTCGTCAGGTCGGCCCACACCGAGCCGTCCGGGCGGCGGTAGAAGAATCCCTTCTGTAGGCCTTCCTCCACCTTCTCCTTGCCCTCCAGGTAGGTGTCGCTTTCGTAGTAAATCTTGTCGAACGATACGCCCAGGGCCTTGTAGGTCTCGTCGAATCCGGCGTACACCCACTCGTTCATCTTCTTCCACAGGCCGCGCACCTCGGGGTCGCCCTGTTCCCACTTCACCAGCATGGCGTGAGCCTCTTTGATCAGGGGGGCTTCCTGCTTGGCCTTTTCCTCGGCTTCCTCGGCGGGTAAACCACCGAGCACATACTGGGCTGCCAGTTGCTTCACCTCCTCGCGGTAGTGCTTGTCGAAGGCCACGTAGTAGTCGCCGATGAGGTGGTCGCCCTTCTTGCCGCTCGTCTCAGGCGTCTCGCCGTTGCCCCAGCGCAGCCAGGCGAGCATCGACTTGCAGATGTGTATGCCGCGGTCGTTCACGATGTTCGTCTTCACCACGCGGTTGCCGTTGGCCTCCATCACCTGCGCCAGCGCCCAGCCCAGCAGGTTGTTGCGGACGTGCCCCAGGTGCAAGGGTTTGTTGGTGTTGGGGCTACTGTACTCAATCATCACCAGCGGGCTCTCGTCCGTGACGGGACGGAAACCGAAGCGCTCCTGCGAGCGGATTTCCTGCAAGAGCAGAATCCACTGGGCCGGGGCGATGACCAGGTTCAGGAAACCCTTCACGACGTTGAACTTAGCCACGACGTCGGGCACCGTCTGCATCAGGTATTCGCCCAGTTGCTGGGCCGTCTCTTCGGGGCGCTTCTTGCTCATGCGCAGGTAGGGGAAGACGACGAGCGTCACGTTGCCCTCGAACTCGGGGCGGGTCTCCTGCAACTGCACGCTGTCGGCGGTCACCTCCTGTCCGTACAGTTCGCGTATGCCGGCCACCACGGCCTGGCTTATCTTATTCGATATTTCCATAGTTTTTATGCGTTTTTACCTTAATATATATTATAATGTGGGCGCAAAGGTACGAATAAGTGAGTGAAAACGCAAATTTATTTGCAGTTTTCCGAACGGGAGTGCCGTGAATGATTGATGAATGATTGATGTGGATTTATGTTCTAATGACCGTTTTTAGGGATAAATGATAGGGCCGTTATTTGTGGTAAAAAATAAGATTAGTAATCTTACGTCGATAAGATTAGTAATCTTACGGCCATAAGATTAGTAATCTTCTGGCGAAAACATCGCGATGTGTATTTTCAGGCGTTAATTCCCTTGCAGCGTTTCGGCAATTTTGTCGGCGTTCATACTGCGGGCCGAGGCATCGAAAATCTCCTTGTACAGACCGCCTTGCCGATACACCTCGTCGGGGGTGCCGCTCTGCACCACGCGCCCCTGTTCCAGGACGTAGAGTTGGTCGGCATCGATAATCTGGCCGATGTTGTGCGAGATGATGATGACCGTGCGGCCCCGTTTGATGGCATCGATGGAGGCCTTGATCTGTTCCGTGGCGATGGCATCGAGCGAGGCCGTGGGCTCGTCGAGGAAGATGATGGGCGGGTTCTTGATGAACATGCGGGCGATGGCCACGCGCTGCTGCTGGCCGCCGGAGAGTTGCAGCGCCTGCGACTGGAAGCCGTCGGGGAGTTGCATGATCTGGTCGTAGATGTACGCCTTCCGGGCCGCCTCCACCACGTCCTCGTGCGTAGCCTGCGGGTTGCCGTAACGTATGTTTTCTTCGATGGAACCGGCGAAAATGTGATTTTTCTGCAGCACCAGTCCGATGTGTTCGCGCATCCATTGCGTGTCCCATTCGCTCAGTTCGTGCCCGTCGAGGGTGATGGTGCCCGACTGGGGCTGGTAGAACTTGTCGAGGAGGTTGACGATGGTGCTCTTACCGGCGCCGCTAAGTCCCACCAGGGCCGTGATCTTGCCCGGGCGGATGCGCAGCGAGACGCCGTGCAGGGCCTGCGTGCCGTTGGGGTAGGTGAAGTCCACGTCGCGCATCTCCAGTTCGCCCTGTATCGTCTGGGGGCGGTAGGTGCCCGATTCCTCCACCTCGCCGTCGGCCTTCAGAATGCCGAAGAAACCCTCGGCATAGATGAGCGCATCGTTCATGTCGTCGTAGATGCGGTGCAGTTGGCGGATGGGGGCGCTGACGTTGCTGAAGAGCATGACGTGGTACATAATCTTACCGATGGTCATGCCCGGATAGTCGATGAGCACGAGGTAGGCCGTCAGGATGATGATGAGCACGGTGCCAATCTGCTCGAGGAAGGTCTTCAGGCCGTTGAAGAGGTAGCGTTGCCGGCGGATGCTCATCTGCTGGTCGGTCATGTCCTGCTGCACCTGGCGCTGGCGTTCGGCCTCGATGTCCTCGCGGTTGAACGACTTGATGACGCTGATGCTCTCCAGGATGTTCAGTATGCCCTGCGATACGCGCTGGTGGTTCTCGAACACCTGGCGCCGGCCACCCTTCATGTAGCGGGCCTGGACGTAGGTGACGTAGAAGTAGAGCGGCACGATGCACAGCGCCACCAGTCCGACGTAGACGTTGGCGGCGAACATCAGGCCCAGGGCCAGGATGGCGCTGGTGAAGAGGGGGAGAATCTCGATGAAGAAGTTGTCGACCGTGTTGGAGAGGCTCATCACGCCGCGGTCGATGCGCGACTGCAGGCGGCCCGTCTCGTTGTCGCCCGTGTTGAAGAAGGCGATGCGGAACGACAGGATGCGGTCGACCACGGCCAGCGACAGGTCGCGGCTGACCAGGATGTGCATCCTTTCGCCGAAGTAGCGTTGCAGGAAGGTGACGACGGCGCTCACCACCTCCTTGCCCAGCAGTATGGCGCTGATGGCGATGAGTATGCGGGCTGCCTGTCCCCAGGTGAACGACGAGGCCTGGATGAGGGCGTTGATGGCATCGACGGCACGGTCGAGCACTACGGCGTTGACCTGCGCCATCAGGCTGCTGACGAAGGTGAGCACGATGGTGACCACCACCAGCCAGCGGTAGGGACGGACGTAGGGAATGAGGTTGCGCAGCAGCCCCCAGATAGTCATTTTCATGGAAGGGGAGTTGAAGGGGAGTTGAAGGGGAGTTGAAGGGAAGTTAAAGGGAAGTTGAAGGGACGATACTTTTGTGGCTATTTTTGTGGTTATTGAAAGAAAAAGGGTGTGTCGTGAATGATGACACACCCTCGTGCTTGCTTGGTTACTGTATAAACTTACTGAACAGCAGCAGCCAGTTCAGAACCAGCCTTCACCTTAACCACCTTCTTAGCGGGGATGGTGATGGCCTGCTTCGTAGCGGGGTTGATGCCCTTGCGAGCGTCGCGCTTCTCAACAGCCAGCGTGATGATGCCGGGAACCTGTACCTTCTCACCAGCCTTCAGGGCTGCTACAGTTGCCTCAACGGCAGCGTCCAATGCCTTCTTGGCATCTACTTTGCTCAGGCCAGCGCCTTCAGCAATCTTTGCAATAAGTTCAGTCTTGTTCATAATTTTGGGTTAATAAGTTAATAAATAAGGTGTTTTCTGTAACTCTTGCAAGCAAATTTAGGTAAACTTGCGTGATTGACAAAGAAAAATCGGGAAAAATTAGGTTTTTTTGCGAAAAAAAGCATCATTCGCCCCGTTTTGTGCTGTAGTTCCGCTTAAAATGTGTACTTTTGCACGTCGAAAACAAAGAAAAACGTGACTATGAGAGATAATATGCCACCCATAACAAAAAACCTGCTCATCATCAACATTCTGATGTACCTGGCAAGTTTTGTGCTCCAGCGCTACGGCATCGACCTGAACGCCCTGCTCGGACTGCACTTTTTCAAGGCCAGCGGCTTCCGTCTCGACCAGATATTCACCTACCTGTTCATGCACGGCAGTTTCGAGCACCTGTTCTTCAACATGTTTGCCCTGTGGATGTTCGGGCGCATCATCGAGCAGGTGATGGGCCCCAAGCGTTTCCTTACCTATTATATGGTGTGCGGCATCGGTGCTGGACTGATGCAGGAACTGGTGCAGTATATCCACTATCTGAGCATCCTTTCCGACCTGCCTCCCGTCTCCAGTGCACAACTGGCCGACGCCCTGAACGCCTGGAACACGGTGGGTGCCTCGGGGGCCATCTACGGCATCCTGCTGGCCTTCGGCATGACGTTCCCCGACGAGCGCATGTTCATCATCCCCTTCCCGTTCCCCATCAAGGCTAAGTATTTCGTGGTCGGCTATGCCGTCATCGAACTGCTGTCGGCCATGCTGCGCAGCAACGACGGCGTGGCTCACATGGCCCACTTGGGCGGCATGCTCTTCGGTCTGCTGCTCCTGCTGCACTGGCGCCGGCCGGGCGGACTGCAGAAGCGCATAAGGGACTGGTGGAACAAATGGAGGACCCCTAAGAAGGGCTCGTTCCACTACCAGAGAAATACGAAATTTTCCGATGAAATGGACTATAATCAACGTCGGAATGCCAATCAGCAGGAGATAGACCGCATCCTGGAGAAGGTGAAGTCGCACGGCTACGGCAGTCTGACCGAGGAGGAGAAACGCAAACTCTTCGACGCAAGCGGAAGGTGATGGCTGAGAAGAAGAAACAATCGGCATCGCTGCTGCAGACTTTCCTGGTCAATGTGTTTCTGGGAGCCAACATCGCCACGCTGGTGCTGCTGTGGACGTGTTGTGCCACGACGTGGATTGACCCGTCGCTGCATGCTCGGGTGTCGGTCGTCGGACTGCTGTTCCCCGTCATCCTGCTTCTCAACCTCCTGTTCGTGCCTTTCTGGCTCCTCTACAAGCCGCGCATGCTGGTGGTGCCCGTCCTGGGCATGGCCCTGTGCGGCGGCTACATCCTCGACTACTGCCCC
>JAFSXQ010000225.1 GCA_017444005.1 Bacteroidaceae bacterium
TAGTGAATCTCCATCGGACGGTGATAGTCCCAGTCGAGCCGCATGGAGGGGCTGTAGGGCACCATGTCGTCGGTCATCTGCATCATCTTCTGGGCAAAACGTTCGTCCACGCCCTCCACGCCGAGCGCTTCCGTCGCACGGCAAATCTCCAGCATCTGCTCGTAGATGAGTCGGCGGCTGTCGGGCTGTGTCATCAGGTCCCTGGTCTGGCAGTGCAGGGCCACCGTCATGCCGTTGTAGGGCATGTTCCACACGGCCTTTCGCCAACGGGCCGTTTCGTAGTCGACAAGGTTGGCCTCGATGTCGGCCTCGTGCAGTTCCGCCATCAACTGGTCGACCAGCGACGAGTCCATACACGAATAGTTTCCGATGTTGATGGAGCCGTAGAACTGATGGTTCACCACGCCGGGCTCCGTCTTTGCCGAACAGATGAAGGCCAAGCCGGCGGCCAGGTACGTAGAGGGGAACATGCGCTGCACGTCGTGTTCCACCCCGATGCCGTTCTGGATGAGCACCACCAGCGTCCGCTCGTGCAGCAACGACGGCAACAGGTCGGGCAATAGATGGTTGTTGTTGGTCTTCAGGCAGACCAGCACCACGTCGCACTGCGGCATGTCGTGGGCATCGCGGTACACATGGGGTTCGGGCAAGTGAAAGTCGCCCTGCCACGAACGCACCGTCAGTCCGTGTTCCCGTACAAACTCATAATCGCTGTGCAGCAGGAAGTGTACCTCCTGCCCCGCACGAGCCAGACGCGCCCCATAGAACCCGCCGATGGCTCCCGTGCCTATTACTCCGTAACGCATGTCTCTACTATCTTGTTTTTCCGAAAAAAGGAGTGGAGTCCCCTCGCACGGTCACTCCACTCCCCACACACAATAAAAGCAATTACAGTTCTTATACGATGCCCTGAGCCATCATAGCCTTGGCAACCTTCATGAAGCCGGCGACGTTGGCGCCCTTCACGTAGTTGACATAGCCATCGGCCTCGGTACCGTACTTCACGCAGTTCTCGTGGATGTTCTCCATAATCCAGAGCAACTTGGCATCCACCTCTTCGGCGCTCCAAGACAGGCGCTCGCTGTTCTGCGACATCTCCAGACCGCTGACGCTGACACCACCGGCGTTCGAAGCCTTACCGGGAGAGTACAGAATCTTGGCCTCCTGGAACACGCGGATGGCACCGGGCGTGGAGGGCATGTTGGCACCCTCGGCAACGGCAATGACACCATTGGCCACCAGAGCCTTGGCCTGCTCCTCGTTCAGTTCGTTCTGCGTAGCGCAGGGCAGGGCGATATCGGCCTTCTCGAACCAGGGCTTTGCACCGTCGCCCACGTACTTGGCCGTGGGGTACTGGTCAACGTACTCGCGGATGCGGCCACGATAGAGGTTCTTCAGTTCCATGATGTAGTCGAGTTTCTCGCGGTCGATGCCATCTGGGTCGTAGATGTATCCGTCCGAGTCGGACATCGTCATCACCTTACCACCCAGTTGCAGCACCTTCTCGGCAGCATACTGAGCCACGTTGCCGGCACCCGAGATGAGCACCTTCTTGCCCTCTACGGTCTCGCCCTTGGTCTTCAACATGGCACGCAGGAAGTAAACCGTGCCGTAGCCCGTAGCCTCGGGACGGATGAGTGAACCACCGAAGGGGATA
>JAFSXQ010000226.1 GCA_017444005.1 Bacteroidaceae bacterium
GGGACCGATGCCGCCCATGAAGAGGTCGATGCCGCCGGCTTCCTCGATAGCCTTCTCGTAGGCAGCGCATTCGGCAGCCAGGTCGGGTGCATTGCCGTTCAGGATGTGCACGTTCTCCTTCTTGATGTCGATGTGCGAGAAGAAATTGGTCCACATGAAACTGTGGTAGCTCTCGGGATGCTCCTCGGGCAGGCCCACGTACTCGTCCATGTTGAAGGTGATGACGTTCTGGAAGCTGACCTTGCCGGCCTTGTTCAGTTCGATGAGGTGCTTGTACAGGCCCAGGGGCGACGAACCTGTGGGGCAGCCCAGCTTGAAGGGTTTCTCAGCCGTAGGCTTGGCCTCGTTAATGCGTGCGGCTACGTACTCGGCAGCCCAGCGCGACAACTCTTGGTAGTTGGGTTCAATGATTACTCGCATAGCTTAAAGATTTACGATTTAACAATTTACGATTTACTATTTATGTACAATTTAGCAATTTATTTGGCGCCGCGAGGGCGGAATCTGGCCTGTTCGCCGTCGGTCTCGTAGATGCACTGGCGCAGGTCCTTCTCGCTGACCGTGACGGCGTCGCGCGTCAGTTCGGGCACGTTGTAGCTCTTCAGCAGCAGCACGTTGTGCTCGGGGTCCTGTTGGGGCAGGCAGAAGGCCTTGTGGGCGCGGCCCTGGCGGTCGAAATAGGTGATGAAGGCCCGCGAGTAGTTGCCGTCCATGCGCCGGGTGGCAAACACTATCCAGCGTCCGTTCGAGCTCCAGGTGTGGTACGAGTCCACGTCGTCCGAGTTGGCCTCGGTCAGGGCATAAATCGAGTCGGTCTGCAGGTCCTTGACGAAGAGGTCGCTCGACTTGTGCCAGATGTGGAACTGTCCGTAGTCGCCCTCGGCATAGAGCAGGTAGCGGCCGTCGGGGCTCAGGCGCGGGAACGAGGCGCTGCGCTCGCGACCGGCACAGTCCACCACCAGTTCCGACGGGCCAAAGCGACGCGTCCGTTCGTCGAACGGCATGCGACGGATGTCGTAGAAGAACTTGTTGTAGAACATCACGCGACGCATCTCGGCCATGCTGTCGGGGATGTGGACGTCATCGGGCACGGCAGGTTCATCGGACGTGCAGTAGTAGAGCCAACGGCCGTCGGGCGACCAGCAAGGGAAGGTCTCGAACTGCGTGCTGTCGTTGAGCACGAGGCTCACTTCGTTCCTCTCCGCGTCGTAGAGCAGCAGGTCGCTGGCCTCGTCCTGCACCTCGATTTTCTCCGGGTGGTAGATGTGGAAGGCCTGTCCCGTCTTGTTGGTGGAGAAGGCCACCAGGGGCAGCGAGGGATGCCACGAGGGGTAGACACCGGCCGTCAGTATGCTGTCGCCCTTTATCTGCACCTTCTGTGCCTTGCCGTCGCGCACGATGATGGTGCCGCCATGCTGGGCACGGACGTGGAAGAGCATGTTGCGCGTCGAGTAGTTCTGGAAGTTGTGGCAGTTGACACAGTGGTTGTGCTCCTCCTCGAAGGTGCGATTGTTCTCGTAAATGGCCCGCTCGTCGAAGTTCGTCAGGTTGCGCTGGTAGAGCCCCAACTGGCGGTACAGTTCATAGCCAGGCTCGATAAGGCGGTACGAGAGGTAGGGGTCGATGTCCTCTTCGGCCACGGTCAGGGTGTGGCTCTTGTAGTGTACCCATCCCTTGGGCAGTTCGGCATAGATGTCGACCCGCACGTCGGCACCGCGGTTCTGCGTGAGCAGCGCGCGCCATTCCGTAGAGTCCATCATCACCTTCAGGTCATGTCCGCCTCCGCAGACGAGTTCACCGCCCTGTCCGCCGGTCATCCGCACCACCACGGCTGTAGCCCCTTCTTGCAGCAGCGAGAAGTTCAGCGGCGCGATGTTGGCCGGAACGATGATGTCGGTGTAGTCGGGATAGAGCGGTGCCACGCTGTCGGCTTCGGCAAACTGGGAGGGTACGGTGTATCGGTGCCGCCCGCAGGCTGCCAACAGGATGATACAGATGAGGTATAGGAGTCGTTTCATGTCAGTTTACACCTTGGTTGCTGGTTCCCTCGTTGGTCGTCTTCCGCTTTGTGGCCTTCAGGTTACCAAAGAAATAGTAATAGGGATAATATCCTTTCCATTTGGGGTAAAGTTCCACCGCATGTTCCGCACGGGTCTCGTGGCTGCCCATGTAGGGTTTCACCTCCTGCATGAAGGTCATCAGGCGCGACTTGTTGTACTCCAGTGTGGGAAACGCCTGCAGCACCTGGGGGTACTTGCCCGACATCAGCAGCAGGGCCTCGGCGATGCTCTGTGGCGGCGTCTGTCCCTGCAGGGCCTGACAACGGAGCATGAACTGCGGCATGCTCTTCGAGTAGAGGTGCACAATCAGGCTATTCTGCAACGCCTGAATGCTGCGCCCCTCAGACAGGGCCGCATTGTAGCCCAGGAAAGTGGGTTGCGTCAGCAGGTTCTCGAAGTTGTCGTGGATGGGTTCCAGCAGGCGTATGGCCGCCAACTCGGGGTCGGCATTCACCCGTTCGGGCTGGTGCAACATCGGTTTGTAGCGGGCAATGAACTTGCCCTCGAAGGGCACGTGCTCCAGGATACGCAGGTACTTGGCGGCCACCTCCCACTCGTTGCGCAGCAGGGCTGCCTTGACCAGCAGTCTCAGCGAACGCAGGGTGGGGCCGTCCATCGTCATGCGCTCTATGGCGTGGTGGATGGCAGGCTCTGCCAGTCCGGCATAGAAGTCGCAATCCGGAATGTAGTAGTTGGCGGCATTGGTCGTCTCGCCCTGGAAACCGTGGAGGTAGGGCTCCTCGTAGTCGAGGCGCATGTCGAACAGGTGGGTGCCCAGTTCGCCCGTGTGCACTAGGGCGATGGCATAGTAGGCCGATATCTGTCGGTACGACAGGTCCGCGTTTGCACGGGCCGTCTGGACCATGCCGCGCCAGTCTTCCTCCATCATCTGCCGTTGCATGGTGGTCACGACGCGCACGTAGGGGCGCATCCACTGGGTGATGCCCATCGTGGCGCCCATGATAAGGACAACCAGCAGCAACTGGGCCCTGTTCTGGCGTACGGTCTCGTCCTTCGGGGCCTGTATGAGGGAGGGGAAGGTATGGTGCCGACTGAACGAACGGATGATCAGGGCCACGATCAAAAGCACAATCGTAGCCATCAGGGGAACGCCCATGAACATGCCCGTCTCGCTTTCGTAGTAGAGGTCGAAGCCGATGTAGGCCAC
>JAFSXQ010000227.1 GCA_017444005.1 Bacteroidaceae bacterium
AGACCTACATCCCTGCCATGGGAGGCGAACATGCTCCGTGGTATTTGAAACTCCTGCGCGAGTGGGTGTTTATCGCCATTATCGTATGCTCGTGGCTGACCACGAAGAAGAAAGCCCGCACCGACAACAACTACTCTTGGGTGCCCATCCTCGAAGTGGCTTGTGTGTTCGTCGGCATTTTCGCCACGATGACGCCTGCCCTGATGTTCTTGGAACAGATGAAAGAGACCATCCAAGGCTTCATCAGCCAGCCTTGGCAGTATGTCTATTGCACCGGTGTGCTGTCGGCCTTCCTCGACAATGCGCCTACTGCAATGGTGTTCAACTCCATGGCTCCATACGGCGACATCGTGGGCTTGGCTGCCGACCCGTTCCTGAAAGCCATCTCGATGGGTGCCGTGTTCTTCGGCGCTCTGACCTATATTGGCAACGGCCCCAACTTCATGGTGAAGTCCATCGCCGAGCAGGAAGGCATCAAGATGCCGTCGTTCTTCGGCTATATGGCCAAGTTCTCGCTCGTCGTGTGCCTGCCCATCTACGTGATTGTGCAACTCATTTTCATCTAATAGCACGAAGGCATGTCCGACGGTATTCTCTACGAGATAGCGATGACGCTGTTGCCTGGTATCGGTGATATCAGCGGCAAGAAGTTCGTGCAGTATTGCGGCAGCGCCGAGGCCGTCTTCAAAGAGACGCGTAAGTCGTTGGAGAAGATTACGGGCATGAGGGAGGCTTCCATCGACGCCATCTGCAAGCCAAAGGAATACCTGAAACGGGCCGAGGAAGAGATGGCCTTCATGGAGAAAAATGCCATCCAGCCCTTGTTTTTCCTCGACTCCGACTATCCACGCCGCCTCTTGCAGTGCGACGACGGCCCGATGATGTTGTACTACAAAGGCAAGGCCAACCTCAATGCCAACCGTGTGGTGGCCATCGTCGGCACGCGCAACATCACCGAATATGGCAAGGAAAACTGCAACCAGTTGGTGGAAGACTTGAAAGACGACAATGTCTTGATAGTAAGCGGTTTGGCATACGGTGTCGACACCTGCGCCCATAAGGCATCGGTGAAAAACGGCATCCCGACGGTCGGCGTGATGGGCAGCGGCATGCAGCAGATTTATCCTGCGCCGAATAAGAAATTGGCGTCCGACATGGTAGAGCAGGGTGGCGGCATCCTCACGGAATGTATCAGCGGCACTTTGCCCGACCGGGAGAACTTCCCGCGTCGTAACCGTATCATCGCTGGCATGGCCGATGCCGTGGTCGTCATCGAGTCGGCGATGAAAGGCGGCTCGTTGATTACTGCCGACCTGGCCAACTCCTACAGCCGCGACGTGTTCGCCTATCCTGGCCGCGTCATGGACCTCTACAGTCAGGGATGCAACTACCTCATCCGCACCAACCGCGCCCATCTCATGGAGAGCGTGCTTAACCTGCGTTATATCATGCGCTGGGACTCGGAGTCGAAGACGGAGAAGCAAACGGCCTTGTTCCGTGAGTTCACGGCTGAGGAGAAGCTGGTGATGGACTGCTTTGGCTCCAATGCCGTCATCAACCTCGACGACATCATCGTGAAGACGGAGCTGCCGACGACGAAGATTGCAACCATCCTGTTGACTTTGGAATTCGACGGCGTGCTGATGGCATTGCCCGGAAAACGTTACCAGAAATGTTAGGCAAGGTCATCAAATCGACGGGTAGTTGGTACATCGTCCTCGACGAGACGGGACGGCAGTGGGAGTGCCGTTTGCGTGGCAAAATCCGCTTGGACGGCATCCGCAGCACCAACCCTGTGGCGGTGGGCGACAATGTGCAGTTTGAGCAGGAACCTGGTAAGGAGACCGGCGTCATCAAGAAGATAGAGCCGCGCGACAATGTGATTGTCCGCCAGTCGGTCAACCTGAGCAAGGCCTCGCATATCATCGCTGCTAACGTCGACTTGGCCATCGTGGTGGCCACCATCGCCCAACCGCGCACCTCCACGGGGTTCATCGACCGTTTTCTGGTCACTGCCGAAGCCTATCACATCCCTGCCGCCTTGATTTTCAACAAGTGC
>JAFSXQ010000228.1 GCA_017444005.1 Bacteroidaceae bacterium
CCCCGCACGGCCACCGCATGGTACGAGCCGTTTGCACTCACCGAGGGGCAGTCGGCTGCGGGCTTCCCGAAGAACACGCCGTTCCAGAGCGAGCGCACCCCCAAGGGCTGGCTTGCCGACCAGGGCATGTGGGTCGCGCAGAAGTGGGGCATGACGAACTCCACCGATTTTGCGCTCCAGATGGAGGGCCGCGGCAAGGGCTCCGTCACGTTCAACCTGACGCCTACGCCCAATGGCCTCGACACGATAGAGTTCTCTACGCGTCTCGCCCAGTTCAACGAGTTTGATGACATCTCCTTCAGCTGGGAGAAGATAATGCGGAGCAACTACACTATCGCGGCTCAGGCCTGCTTCGACACCGATGCGATGTTTGCTAACTTCTCCGGCGAGGCGTCGGTCTCCCTCTTCACGGGATATGTCCCGATGACGGGTTGCTACGAGTACCGTATAACAATCTATAACGTTGACGAAACAGATCAGAACGGAACGAAACGTGCCAGTGTGCGGCATGCAATATACAAGTGGTCGGTCAATGGCTCACGGCTACAGGCGGAGCCGTTGGTCGAGGTGAATGATTCGAACTCCGGGGGATGGTACTGGACTGATATGAGCAGAGGCGATGCCGTGAAGAATTTGCCGCTCGGGGTCTGGAATGGCAAGTATTCCGGGATGTACATGTCGTTCAGCAATGAAAACGAAAAAGTGATTATCACTGCGGGTGTCAGCAAAAACTCCGATCATAAGCTGGATTCAGCTCCAGGGTTCACATACGATGCCACCAAGACATTCATGCAGATTGGCTGCGAGGACAAGTCGAATAACAGGTTCAAGTTCGGAACCTATGGTGTGTTGATCAAAAACTGCCCGGGACGCATACTGTATCCACGCATTTACAACGATAGGACGGTTCCGCTACCATCAAGCGACACGACCGCCATTGGAAAAGGTTTCCGCTGGGAGGGCGCGGTAAAGCTGCTGAACGAAGGTAGCAGTTCATATACCCAGGAGAAGACAACTACGGAAGACAAGATTGCAAAATACTGGGGCCTTCGCCCCGGCCGTGTGTTAGAGCTCGACGAAACCGTTAACGCTAAAAGCTTTTGGGGGCTTGTGGCGGACACCAACATCGTGCAGGATATCGGCGTGTATACTATGCCTGTCGGCACTTCGTCGGGATGGACGTGCCTGACCAACATCTCGGTTGCAACTTTCAACAACGACAAGCATGTCATTGAGCTCCAGTCTACGAAGCCGAGCCATGTCAAGTTTGCGTCGAGTGGCAAGCCCGACGACATAAGAACCGACATCGTCATCGACGACATCACGCTGACGCAGTGGTGCGGGCAGTCGGGCTCGTCCACAAACGCAGCGACGGGATATGGCTACGCCGACGACTTCTACTACACAGGCGCGTGGATATCAAACCGCGTAGACACCACCAGCAGCAAACCGACCACGAACCGCGTCGCGCTGCTTGCGCCGCGTCGCGCGGAATCGCCCGAATCGCCCATCGGCATAAGATCCCCGTACATGAACGGTCTCGGCGCGATCATCTTCGACTACTGCGACGCCGATACAAACGCCGTGCTTCAGCTTCAGGTGTGGACAGGTGCGCTCA
This sequence comes from Bacteroidaceae bacterium, assembly GCA_017444005.1. Lineage (GTDB taxonomy): Bacteria > Bacteroidota > Bacteroidia > Bacteroidales > Bacteroidaceae > Physcousia. Next base: position 1,619 of record JAFSXQ010000228.1, read on the forward strand.
GCTACCTCTACGGGCACCTTGAAGACCCGGCGGACAAGGCTGGCTGGACGACCCTCACGAACTGGACGTTTACTGCCGCCGAGAGGAGCGGCACGAAGTCGTACTACTACGGCCTTCGCACGCCGTCGAACGGCGTCTTCCGTCTCGTTGTTCGGCAGGACAAGGTGCGCGAGGCGTATGAGCACGGCGAGTACGACCCGAACTGGGCGGCTCTCACGATAAATGACGTGTACTGCTACGACGAGCCGGAGTTCGATTCGCACTCGTGGTGGGGGTGGAACTTCCTCACGACCGGCTGGAACGACGGCCAGGGCAACAGGTATGCGGCGATCGACGACTCCAAGGAGGGCGCGGCCGGCGTTCTCAACAACACGCTCGCCACCAGTTCGCTCGTGACGGGCAATGCGAACGACTACACAATGAACGACCCGTTCATACAGAGTCCGACTTTCAACAACCGCAATGTCGGCGAGATTGCCTTCCGCGCACGGGCGTACGA
>JAFSXQ010000229.1 GCA_017444005.1 Bacteroidaceae bacterium
ATCCTCTACAGCACAGAGGCCATGACCGTCAACCGCCAACTGGCTGAGACGGCACAGAAGCAGTACGAACGCGGACAGCAGATGCAGCAGCAGGGCCAGATGTCGAAGGCCGACGTGGCACAACTGGAGGCCCAGTGGAAGAGCGCGCAGTACGACATCGTCAACAGCGAGACGCAGGTGCTGAACTACAAGCGCCAACTGAAGGCCCTCCTGGAACTGGGCATCGACACGCCCTTCGACGTCGCGGGCACGGAACCCACCGACGAGCAGGTGCTCTCCCCCATCCCCTCGGCACAGAGCGTCTACGAGCAGGCCGTGCAGTCGCGCCCCGAAATACGCAGTGCCGAGTTGAGCATCGACGCCGCCGACATGAGCATCGACATCGCCCGACGCGGCTACTACCCCACCATCGGCGTCAGCGCCAGTGCGGGCGACAGTCACTACAGCGCCAGCCAGGACAACGCGGGCGAGCAGATGAAGCGCAACCTGAACCTAAGCGCCGGGGTGAACGTGAGCGTGCCCATCTTCGACAACCGCCGCAACCGCAGTGCCGTGGAGCGCGCCAAACTGGAGAAACTGAACAGCCAACTGGACCTGCAGGACCGGAAGAACGACCTGTCGAGCACCATCGAGAACTACTGGCTCAACGCCAACAGCAGCCAGCAGCGCTTCCGCTCGGCCAGGGCCAAGGTGGAGAGCCTGGAGACGAGTTACGAACTGCTGAACGCCCAGTTCCAGAACGGGCTGAAGAACATCGTCGAACTGCGCCAGGGCCACGACAACCTGGTCACCGCCAAGCAGGACGAACTGCAAAGCAAGTACACCACCCTGCTGAACATACAGTTGCTGAAGTTCTACAGCGGAGAAGAAATCAACATGTAAGAATTGAAGAATTGAAAATTGAAGAATATGAAACCAACGAAAATTCTCTGTGCCCTCTGCCTCATCGGCGTCCTCTGCGTCGCCTGCAAGCCCAAGGTTGAGTTCACCTACTCTACGGCCACCGTAGAAAAGCAGGACATCATGACCAGCGTGACGGCCACGGGCACCATCGAACCCGTGACCAGCGTGGACGTGGGTACACAGGTGAGCGGCATCGTCAGCCACCTCTACGTCGACTACAACAGCGTCGTCAAGGCCGGACAGGTCATCGCCGAACTCGACCGCACCAACCTGCTCTCCACGCTCGCCTCGGCACAAGCCAACCTGAAGAGCGCCCAGAGCGACCTCGACTACCAGAAGACCAACTACGAGCGCTACAAGAACCTCTACGACCAGGGGCTCATCAGCGCCAACGACTACGACCAGGCACGCCTCTCCTACGTGCGTGCCCAGCAAACCGTCGCCCAGCAGCGCGAGAGCGTGAAGCGTGCCGAGACCGACCTCGGTTATGCCACCATCACCAGCCCCATCGACGGCGTCGTCCTGTCCAAGGAGGTGGAGGAAGGCCAGACGGTGGCCTCCAGTTTCAGCACCCCCACGCTGTTCAAGATTGCCCAGGACCTGACGGACATGCGCGTCATCGCCGACGTTGACGAAGCCGACATCGGCGAGGTGAAGGAGGGACAGCGCGTCTCGTTCACCGTCGACGCCTTCCCCAACGACGTCTTCGAGGGTGCCGTCACACAGGTGCGCCAGCAGGCCACCACGGAGAGCAACGTGGTGACGTACGAGGTGGTCATCAGTGCCCCCAACAACGACCTGAAACTGAAGCCCGGCCTCACGGCCAACGTCACCATCTACACGATGGAACTGAAGGACGTCCTGGCCGTGCCCAGCAAGGCTCTGCGCTTCACGCCCAACGACGCCATGCTGAACGAGGGCGAGACCATCACCGACGTGGAAGCCGCGCACAAACTCTGGGTGAAGCAGGGGCCCAGCATCAAGGCCCTGGCCGTGGAGACGGGCATGACCAACGGCACGCTGACGCAAATCCTCAGTGGCGCACAGGCAGGCACCGAAGTGCTGACCGACGTGCAGACGGGTGGCGAGCCGGAACAGGAGGAGCAAGCCTCGAACCCCTTCATGCCGCGACCCCGGAACAACAAGGACAAGAACAAAAAATAACTTAACTGGGAAAGATTTTTTCAACCACGAATTACACGAATTTCACGAATTAGGCTACGCCATTGCGGCAAATTGTGGATTCGTGAATTCGCAGACAGACATGAATTCGTGAAATTAGTGAAATTCGTGGTAAAAAAAATTATAGGTATGACAGACGAAAGAAAAGTAGTCATCGAACTACAGGACGTCAGGCGTGAGTTCCACGTGGGCAGCGAGACGGTGAAGGCCCTGCGCGGCGTGAGTTTCAAGATTCACGAAGGCGAGTTCGTGACCATCATGGGCACGTCCGGAAGCGGCAAGTCGACCCTGCTGAACCAACTCGGATGCCTGGACACGCCCACCTCGGGCGAATACATCCTGGACGGAGTACCCGTCAGGAAGATGCGGCGTCGCGAACGCGCCGTACTGCGCAACCGCAAGATTGGCTTCATCTTCCAGAACTACAACCTGCTGGCCAAGACCACGGCCGTGGAGAACGTGGAACTGCCTCTGATGTACAACAGCGCCTACTCCGCCCGCCAGCGGCGCGAGGCCGCCATCAAGGCCCTACAAGCCGTAGGCCTGGGCGACCGACTGGAACACAAGTCGAACCAGATGTCCGGCGGACAGATGCAACGCGTGGCCATCGCCCGCGCACTGGTGAACAACCCCGCCGTCATCCTGGCCGACGAGGCCACGGGTAACCTGGACACACGCACCTCGTTCGAGATTCTCGTCCTCTTCCAGGAACTCCACCGGCAGGGCCGCACCATCATCTTCGTCACCCACAACCCCGAAATTGCCCAGTACAGCAGCCGCAACATCATGCTGCGCGACGGCAAGATTCGCGAGGACGTGGAGAACCCCAACATCCTCTCCGCCGCAGAGGCGCTGGCCGCACTGCCGAAGAACCAAGATGATTAGTTGAAAGTTGAAAATTGAAAATTGAAAGTTGAAAGTTGAGAGTTAGAAAATTGAAAGTTATTTATGAACTTCACAAACCTGATGAAAGTGGCCATAACGGCCATCATGAGCAATAAGTCCCGTACGCTGCTCTCCACGCTGGGCATCATCATCGGCGTGGCCGCCGTCATCACAATGATGGCCATCGGACAAGGCTCGAAGGACAGCATCCGCAAGGAACTCTCCAAGATGGGCACCAACCTGCTCACCATCCGACCGGGTGGCGACATGCGCGGTGGCGTACGCCTCGACCCCTCGGCCATGCAGACCCTGAAGATGGCCGACTACGAGGCCATTCTCCAGGAGGCCAAACTCGTCACCCACGTAAGCCCCGAGGTGAACGCCGCAGGGCAGGTCATCTACGGTGCCAAGAACACCAACACCACCGTCTACGGCGAAAGCGCCGAATACCTGACCATCAAACTCTGGGAGATAAAGGACGGCGACTGCTTCACGGAGGAGGACATCAAGAAGAGCGCCAAGGTATGCGTCGTCGGCACCACCATCGTGGAAGAACTGTTCGGCGACAAGAACTTCGACGCCGTGGGCAAGACCATCCGCTTCAAGAGCATCCCGTTCCGCATCGTCGGCATACTGAAGTCGAAGGGCTACAACTCGTGGGGAATGGATCAGGACAACGTGATGATTGCCCCCTACACCACCGTGATGAAGCGCATCGCCGCACAGACGTTCTTCAGCAGCATCAACGTGAGTGCCCTGCGGGAGGAGTTGAGCGACGACGCCATCGAGGAACTCACGGCCATACTGCGCCGCAACCACAAGATAAAGGACGGCGACGACGACGACTTCACCATCCGCTCGCAGCAGGAGATGATGGAGACAATGTCCTCCACGATGACCACCCTGCAGACGGTGCTCGTCGTGGCAGCGGCCTTCTCCCTGCTGGTGGCCGGCATCGGCATCATGAACATCATGCTCGTCAGCGTCACGGAGCGCACGAAGGAGATAGGCCTGCGCATGTCGGTCGGTGCACGCGGCATCGACATCAGCCGCCAGTTCCTCCTGGAGAGCGTGATGATAAGCCTCTCGGGCGGACTCATCGGCATCGGCCTCGGCTATCTGTTGAGTTGGGGGGCCAACGCGATAGGTTTCCCGGCCACCGTGCCCCTGTGGAGCGTGCTGGTGAGTTTCGGCGTCTGCGCCCTCATCGGCCTCCTCTTTGGCTACATCCCTGCCCACAAGGCTGCAACGATGGACCCCATCGAGGCACTGCGATATGAATAAGTTGAAAATTGAAAGTTGAAAATTGAAAAGATAATATGAAGAAACTGATTTTGTGCATGATGCTGTGTGTCGCCATAGGTGCAACGGCAAAGGAGAAGAGAGACGACTCGAAATATCTGGCTGGCGCAGTTCCCGAGGTGAACGGCATCGTCACGTTCCAGAAGAACTTCAGCGTGCCTGGCAAGTCGGCCGGGGAAGTGGCAGAGGCCATGAAGACGTATGTCATGCAACTGGTCAACAACTCCATCCCCGCCCCGGGCAACTTTGCCCGCGTCATGGAGGAAGGCGAGGACGGCATCGTGGCTCGCGTGTGCGAGTGGCTGGTGTTCACCAAGAAGTTCATGAACCTCGACCGCACGCGCTTCCGCTACCAGATAGAGGTGAAGACGAAGGGCCCGCGCGTGGAGATGACCGTCCACCAACTCACCTATTACTATGGTGAAAACTCCGAAACTGGCGAAGGTGGCCAAGTCTTCAAGGCCGAAGAGTGGATTTCGGACAAGGAAGCCCTGAACAAGGCCAAGACGAAACTCTACCCGAAGAGCGGCAAGTTCCGCCGCAAGACGGTCGACCGCATGGAGCAACTATTCGATGACGCTATGGACCTCTTCGAAGTGCAGGAGACGGTGCCCGTGAAACCCGTCCGCAAGGGCGTCGTAGAAGACTGAGAAAGGGGATGACCGACCAGGAACAGGCCGAAGCCCTCTACCAGCAAGGCAACCAATATCGCAAACAGAGCGACTGGCAGCACGCGCTGGAATGCTATCATCGAGCCATCGAACTCGACCCATCGTCGCCTGCCGTGAAGGCAAAGGAGATGGTGGACAACATTCTTGCCTACTACTGCAAGGCGATGTTCAACCCGTAAAAAAAGAACGGCAACACTATATATATTAATATAAGGTATTAGAAAACAAATAACATGAGAGGAACTATCGTAGTTGATACAGAACGATGCAAGGGGTGCAACCTGTGCGTCGTGGCATGTCCTCTGAAGATTATCCGACTGAGCCAGAGGCAGGTCAACCGCAAGGGGTACCCCTTTGCCGAACAACTGGCACCGGGCATGTGCACCGGCTGCACCAGTTGCGCCATTGTTTGCCCCGACGGTTGCATCTCGGTGTATCGGACAAGGTAAAAAGGAGAAACAGACATGGAAGAAAAAGAAATCTTACTGATGAAGGGTAACGAGGCCATCGCACACGCCGCCATACGCTGCGGATGCGACGGCTATTTTGGTTACCCCATCACCCCACAAAGCGAAGTGCTGGAGACACTGTCCGTCGAAAAGCCCTGGGAAACCACGGGCATGGTGGTGTTGCAGACAGAGAGCGAAGTGGCCAGCATCAACATGGTTTACGGCGGTGCGGCCACAGGTAAACGAGTGATGACGTCGTCCAGCAGTCCTGGCATCGCCTTGATGCAGGAGGGCATCACGTACATGGCCGGTGCCGAACTGCCCGGCCTCATCGTCAACGTACAGCGCGGAGGCCCAGGCCTGGGCACCATCCAACCCAGTCAGGGCGACTACTTCCAGGCGACGCGCGGCGGAGGCAACGGCGACTACAACGTCATCGTGCTGGCTCCCGCCAGTGTGCAGGAGATGGCCGACTTTGTCGACCTCTGTTTCACGCTGGCCTTCCGCTACCGCAACCCTGTGATGATATTGAGCGACGGCGTCATCGGACAGATGATGGAGAAGGTGGTACTGCCCCCATTCAAGCCCCGCCGCACGGACGAAGAAGTCATCCGGGAATGCCCCTGGGCAGCCACGGGTATGAAGGGGCGCGGCAAGAACGTCGTCACCAGCCTCGAACTGCAACCGGCGGCTATGGAGCAGCACAACCTGAGCCTGCAGCGCAAATATCAGGAGATCCGGGAGAAGGAGGTGCGCTACGAGGAATACCAGACGGAGGACGCCGACTACCTGATTGTGGCCTTTGGCTCTGCCGCACGCATCGCCCTCAAGGCCATCGAGATGTGCCGCCAGCAGGGCATCCGCGTGGGCATGCTGCGCCCCATCACCCTCTGGCCTTTCCCCACGGCGCCGATTGCCGAACTCTCGAAGCGCGTGAAGGGCATACTGAGTGTGGAAATCAACGCCGGACAGATGGTCGAGGACATTCGCCTGGCCGTAGAGGGGCGCACACCCGTCAGCCACTACGGACGCATGGGCGGCATCGTGCCTGCTCCCGACGAGATTGTCGGTGCCATTGAGAAAATGAGAAAATGAGAAATGGAGAAAATGAGAAATGGAGAAAATGAGGAAATGAGAGACGCAAACGACATACTGGCCGAACAGCAACGCGAACTGGAACGCATACGCAAGAAGCGCCACCACCGTGGCAACATGGAGGGCGTGCGCAAGGTGCTCAATGTCCTGTTCCTCGTGCTTGCCCTCGTGGGCATCGTGCTCTACTTCTCGAAGCCCGACCAACACGTCTATGGCATGACCATCATTGCCATCGGCATGGTTGTGAAGATTGCTGAATTCTTCATCCGATTTATGTTCTGAAAACTATGACGACAAACCAAGAAATCATAAAACCCGAGAATCTTGTCTACAGGAAACCAAGATTGCTCAACGACACCCCCATGCACTACTGCCCCGGATGCGGGCACAGCGTGGTGCACAAACTCATCGCCGAGGTCATCGACGAAATGGGCATGCAGGAGGACGCCATCGGCATTTCGCCCGTCGGCTGTGCCGTCTTTGCCTATAGTTACATCGACATCGACTGGATAGAGGCCGCTCACGGACGTGCACCAGCCATCGCCTGTGCCGCCAAGCGACTGAACCCCGGAAAACTCGTCTTCACCTATCAGGGCGACGGCGACCTGGCCGGCATCGGTGCCGCAGAAGCCATCCATTCGCTGAACCGTGGCGACAACATCGTCATCATCTACGTCAACAATGCCATCTACGGCATGACGGGCGGACAGATGGCACCCACCACCCTGATGGGCATGAAGACCAGCACCTGCCCCTATGGCCGACAGGCCTCGCTGCACGGCTATCCGCTGAAGGTGACCGAAATGGCCGCCATGATGGAGGGCACGTGCTACGTCACCCGCCAAGCCGTGAGCCGCGTGGCCTACATCCGCAAGGCAAAGCAGGCACTGCGCAAGGCATTCGAGTACTCGATGCAGGGCAAAGGCAGTTCCATCGTGGAGTTCGTCAGCACGTGCAGTTCGGGTTGGAAGATGTCGCCCGAAGCAGCCAACCAGTGGATGGAGGACAACATGTTCCCCTACTACAAACTGGGCGACCTGAAAGATAAACAGAATTAAGAATTAAAAGTTAAGAATTAGACGTGAAACACGAAATCATCATAGCCGGATTCGGCGGACAAGGCGTGCTCTCGATGGGTAAGATATTGGCATACGCCGCCCTTTACGAGGGGAAAGAAGTCACCTGGATGCCCGCCTACGGCCCCGAACAGCGAGGAGGAACGGCCAACGTCACCGTCATCGTCAGCGACGAAAGCATCTCCTCCCCCATCCTGAGCACATACGACGTGGCCATCGTGCTGAACCAACCCTCGCTCGACAAGTTCGAACCGTGCGTGAAGCCCGGTGGCATGCTCATCTACGACCCCAACGGCATCACCGTACCTCCCCAGCGCCAGGACATCACCGTCTATCGCATCGACGCCATCGAAGCCGCTGCAGAGATGGACAACGTGAAGGCTTTCAACATGATAGTGCTGGGCGGCTTGCTGCAGGTTTGCCCGATGGTGTCGGACGAAAATGTGCAGAAGGCCCTGCGCAAGACCCTGCCCCAGCGCCACCACAACCTGATTCCGCTGAACGAACAGGCACTGCGCCGAGGGAAGGAGATTATAAAGAGGTGAGAGGTAAGAGGTAAGAGATGAAAGGTCGGATCCTGATCATAAGTCTGCTGAGCATCGTCCTATGGGCAATGCCCGGTGGACTTGTGGCTCAAACCTTCAAGACGGTGAACGACGGCGGCATGTCGGGAAACCTGGGCGGCAACTACGGCGACGGCGACGATTCGCGAAACAGCCGGAGGAACAGCGGAACCTGGGGGCGCGACACGACGAATAGCGACGACGGCTTTGTGGTTCCCATCGGAGTGACCCAGTGGACGGTCGACGACCTGCTGGGCGACATCGTCTCGGCAGAGAACAACGACACCGTCGTGCACATGTTCCAGTGGTACAACGAGACAAGCGGCTACAACGGCGAATACAGTTTCCTGGGCAACCTGGGAGCACCGCGACTGAGCCGCATCTACTTCCACCGCATGCACGACACCCACCACTTCCAGTTCCTGCAGCCATACAGTTTCTTCGTTGGCGACCTCACCGACTTCCGCTTCTCCAACACCCTCAGCCCCCTCACCAACCTCGCCTACCACAAGGTGGGCAACAAGGTGAGCGGACAGGAACGCCTGCGCGCCTACTTTGCCTCGAACATCAACAAGATGTCGGGCATCGGCATGAAGTTCGACTACCTCTATGGGCGCGGCTACTACAACTCGCAGGCCAACAGTCAGTTCGGCGGAACACTCTTTGGCTACTACCTGGGCGAACGCTACAACCTGCACGCCTACGTCAACTACAACCACCTGAAGATGGCCGAGAACGGAGGCATTGAGGACGATGCCTACATCCTCGACCCACAGAGTTTCCCACGCAGTTACGGCTCGAAGGACATCCCCACCACCATCACCGACACCTGGAACCGCAACCAGAACGAGGATGCCTTCCTCACCCATCGCTACAATCTCGGATTCTATCGCGAACTGGAGATGCCCGACAGCCTGAAACCCCAGATGCCGTCGGACACAGAACTGCTGAAGCAACTCACCGACAGCATACGCGAGGTGCTCAAGGCCGACACGTTACGGCAGGCCTTCGTGCTCGACTCGCTGAAGGCGAAATGGACAGCCGAACAACCTGTACCCAAGGAGTTTGTGCCCGTGTCGAGCATCATCCACACCCTGCACATCGGTAACCTGAAGCACACCTACTATTCCTACAACACCCCCACGAACTACTACACCAACCTCTTCTACGGCGACCTGAACAACGTGCGCGACCGCACTAAGAACCTGATGGTGCGCAACACCGTAGGGCTGGCCCTGCGCGAGGGGTTCAACAAGTGGGCGCAGATGGGCATCGCACTATACGCCACCCACGAACTGAAGACCTACACCCTGCCCACCCTCGGCACCGACACCGTCGGACAGAAGCGCTACAAC
>JAFSXQ010000230.1 GCA_017444005.1 Bacteroidaceae bacterium
CCTGGAGCACGGAACCGTCACGGCCAGTCACAACGGCTACCGGCATCTGTGGCACATGGGATTTACCTCCAGCGAGGGCGACAGCGCCCAGCAGACGGAGACGATACTGAACGCATACGAACAGACGTTGCAGCAGTTCGGGGCCACGCTGGCCGGGAACTGCATCCGCACGTGGTTCTTCGTCCGCGACGTCGACACGCAGTATGCCGGCATGGTCAGGGCACGCCGCGAGAATTTCATCCGCGAAGGCCTGACCCCGGAGACCCACTACATCGCCTCCACGGGCATAGGCGGCGGACCGGCCGACACGAAGGCCCTCATCCAGATGGGCACGTATGCCCTCACCGGTTTCCAGCCCGAGCAGCAGCGCTACCTCTACGCCAAGACCCATCTGAACCCGACCTACGAATACGGCGTCACCTTCGAGCGCGGCACACGCCTGATGTACGGCGACCGCGACCACATCTTCATCTCCGGTACGGCCAGCATCAACAACCGGGGCGAGGTGGTGCACGTGGGCGACATCCGGCAGCAGACGTTGCGCATGTGGGAGAACGTGGAAACACTGCTCCGCGAGGGCGAGATGGACTTCCGTGACGTCATGCACCTGGTGGTGTATCTGCGCGACACGGGCGACTACAAGGTGGTGAGCGAGATGTTCCGCGAACGCTTCCCCCAGATTCCTACCGTCATCACGCTGGCTCCCGTCTGCCGCCCCACGTGGCTGATAGAGATGGAGTGCGTGGCTGTGCGCCCGGGTCATCATCCCGAATACCGCAACCTGTAGCAGATGGCCAAAAAGAAACGGAAGCGGAGACTGAAGAAAAGTGTAAGGCGAGGGTGTGCCATCATCCTCGCCTTACCCATTTTGTTCTGTCTGGGGTATTTGCTGGTGCATCTCACCAGCAGGCTCACTAACCCCTCTAGACAGTCTAGCCCTTCTAGTCAGTCTAGCCCCTCTAGTCAGTCTAGCCCTTCTAGTCTATCTAGTCAGTCTAGTTCCTCCAACCTTGCCCTCCGCATCGACCGCCTTATGGCCCAACCCCTGCGGCTCGACACCACGACCATTGCCCTGGAGGTCTACGATATCAGTTCGGGCACGACGGTCTACAGCCGCAATGCCCACCGGCTGGTGCCCCCGGCCTCGTGCATGAAGTTGCTGACGGCCACGGCGGCAATGCAACTGCTGGGCATCGACCATCAGTTCGAGTCGCGCGTCGTGGCTCGCGGGCAGCAGTCGGGTGGTACGCTACGGGGCGACCTCCTTTTCCTGCTCTCCGACGACCCGCTGCTGGAGTCCCTGGAACCGATGGTAGAGGCCATCCGCCGGCACGGCATCACCCGTGTCGAGGGCTGTGTCCGGCTCCACCTGATGCGCGACGAGGCCCTGCGTGCCCACCCCACGGCTGCCACATGGGACATCCCCTACAACCGGTTGCCCATCCTGCTGAAGGAGCGCGATCGCGTGGCTCGCGACCTGCGCTATCTGATGCAGGCACGCGGTATCGTTGCTTCGGAGCCTTCTGTGCCCTGCGACACGGTTGGCCGTGTTCTGCTGCCCCCGTTCGTCCGCGAACAACCGGGCGACATACTGCTCTATCACCACCGGACGCCCCTCACCGACGTGCTGGCGCCCATGCTCATCCACAGCAGCAACATCAAGGCCGACGGGCTTTTCCTTCACTTGGGACAGTGGTGCAACCGCCTCCCCGGTCTCGACCTCACGCCCTCGGACTGGCTCATGGTGCAGGCGGCACTGGTCGACGATGCGCACCCCAGGGAATGGCCTTCGTTCGTGGTGAACGACGGCAGCGGACTGTCGCCTAACAACCGCCTGACGACCCACTTCCTGGTGGCCCTGCTGCGCTATGCCTGGGAACACGAGGAGATGCGGCGCGTGTTCATCGACGAGGCCCTGGCCACTCCGGCCCACCCCGTGCGCCACGGCAGTCTCTTGGGGCGCATGTCGGCCCCCGAGTTCCGCAATAAGGTGTTTGTGAAGACGGGAACCCTGACGACTCGCGCCCTTTCGTCGTTGGCCGGATATGCCCAGGCGAGTGACGGCCGATGGCTCGTCTTCGCCGTCGTCAACGAGGACAGTCCCGTTGCCGAAAGTCGCATCTTCCAGGACCGTCTGTGTCGCGAACTGGTGCGATAAGTGTGCCATAAGTCCTTTTTTTATCGTTAAGGGTTGCAAGTGTCGATGTTTTTTACTACTTTTGGCCCGTAAATGTGTGTAATATCATGAAGAAAACGGCTTTTTGGGCCCTCATGCTGGGCCTTGCATTGTCGGCATCGGCTCAGGAAACGATGCTGGAAGGGTTCGAATACAGTGCTGCACCCGGAACTCCCGACGGCACGGAGTGGCAGTCGCCCCAGCGCCTGTCGCTGAACAAGGAACAGCCGCGGGCGTGGATGTTCTCGTTTGCCAGCGACCAGGAGGCGCTGAAGGTGCTTCCCTACGGTTCCACCTACTATCGGAGCCTGGACGGAACGTGGAAGTTCCGCTGGGTGGCCGAGCCCTCGCAGCGCGACTCGTCGTTCTGGCAGACCACATTCGATGATTCCCAATGGGACGACATTGAAGTGCCGGGCAACTGGAACGTGCAGGGCCTCCGGAAGGACGGCACGATGAAATACGGCGTGCCCATCTACGTGAACCAGAAGGTCATCTTCCAGCACCGGGTGGCTGTGGGCGACTGGAAGGGGGGCGTCATGCGTACACCACCCACCGACTGGACAACGTACAGATATCGTAACGAGGTGGGCTCGTACCGCCGCACGTTCCAGGTGCCGACGGAGTGGGCCTTCCGGGATGTCTATATCAATTTCGACGGCGTGGATTCGTTCTTCTACCTCTGGATTAACGGCCAATACGTGGGCTTCTCGAAGAACAGCCGCAATACGGCACGGTTCAACATCACCCCCTATCTGAACCCCTACGGCGAGAACGTGGTGGCTGTGGAGGTGTATCGCAACTCCGACGGTTCGTTGCTGGAGGCTCAGGACATGTTCCGCCTGCCGGGCATCTTCCGCTCCACCTACCTGACGGCCAATCCGCAGGTGGAGATTCGCGACCTGGCTGTCCGCACAGCCTTCGTGGGCGACGGCACGGCCATTGTGAACGTGGAGGCCGAGATTCGCAATCCGCAGCGCGAGAACAAGAGCATCAAGCAACTGCAGAAGTTCCTGGACGTGAAGACCCAGAACAAGTATATGCTGAACTATCAGGTCTATCCCGTCCGGCTCTACACCGACGAGACGGAGCCTATGGTGGCCTCGCTGCAGAACGCCAATCCATACGCCCAGATATACATCCCCAACGCACGGCCCTGGAGTGCGGAACAACCGAACCGCTACGTGCTGGTGGCCACACTGACGAACAAGAAAGGTGAGGTGGTGGAGCGCGTGTCGACGTACTTCGGCATTCGCAAGGTGGAGATACGCGAGACCGCGGCCGACGAGGACGAGTTCGGACTGGCCGGGCGCTACTTCTACGTGAATGACAAGCCCGTAAAACTGAAGGGTGTGAATCGCCACGAGAACAATCCCTCACGTGGCCATGCCATCACCCACGAGCAGATGGAACGGGAGGTGTTCCTGATGAAGCAGGGCAACATCAACCACGTGCGCAACTCACACTATTCGAACGATCCCTACTGGTACTACCTCTGC
>JAFSXQ010000022.1 GCA_017444005.1 Bacteroidaceae bacterium
CACCTCCATGATGGTGTGGTAGTGGCGCGGACAGATGATGCGCTCCTCCTCCACCTCGGCGTGCATGATGTCCTCCACTAGGGCCCAGCCGATGCCGCCACCGCTTCCTGTGTCGATGAATCCATCCTGCGGACGGGTGTAGAAGGCGTATTTCCCATCCACGAACTCGGGATGCAGGACGACGTTCCGCTGCTGACTCCTCGAACGCAGGTCAGGCAGGCGTTCCCAGTGCACCAGGTCGTGGGTTCGGGCGATGCCACAGGTTGCCGTAGCAGCACTGAGGTTGCCGGGTTGCCTGTCGTCGTGCCGCTCTACGCAGAACAGGCCGTATATCCACCCGTCCTCGTGCTGGGTGAGGCGCATGTCGTAGATATTGGTAGCAGGGCCTCCGCCAACCCCTCCGAGGGAGGGGAGAAAAGAGGGGGCTTCGGGCATAGTGACGGGTTCAGGCCAAAAACGGAAGTTGTCGATGCCATTGGGCGATTCAGCCACAGCAAAGAACGATTTCCGGTCGGCACCCTCCACGCGGCAGACGAGCAGGTAGCGTCCGTCCAGACGGATGGCCCCAGCGTTGAGCACGGCGTTCATCATGATGCGCTGCATCAGGTAGGGATTGTCCTGCTCCGAGAAGTCGTAACGCCACTCCAGCGGCGTATGCTCGGCCGTAAGGATTGGATGCTGATAGCGTTCGTAGATGCCGTTACCCAACTCCTTCACAGGTTCGTTAGGTTGCGTCAGTAAAGCCTCATGGCGCTGCCGCAGGGCAATCATCTTTTCTATAAACTTTTCACTATTCATGGTTCACTTTCATTTTTATTTCAGTTCAAACACGCGCGAAGCATACTCTTCCCGCAGAGGCACTTCGATGCCCACCTCCATGAGGAAACGGCCCGTGAAGCGCTTACCCGACAACGAGCAGGGTTGCTGCCCCACGCGGACGTTCTTCTCCGTCAGCGTGTACGTAGCATCGGGGTCGAGTCCGGCCAGGCGGATGCGGGGAAGGGGCTGGTTGTAATAGTTGTCAATCTTGTAGACGAAGAGTGTCCCCTGTGTGCGCCCTTCATCGACATACATCAGCGAGGCAACACCTTTCCTGTCGTACGGCGATACGAGGCGATAGAGGTCGCCCGTCTGGACAATCGGGCGCAACTGCTTGTAATCCTGGAAACAACGGGTGCACTGCTGGCGCTCTTCGTCGGTCATGTCCTTTGGTTGCAACTCGATGCCCAACCGTCCGCTCATGGCTACATCGCAACGGAACTTCACGGGAATCACCCGTCCGCCCGTGTTCCAGTAGGGACAGTGGTTGATGTGGCAGGCCATCGCATTGGCCGGGAAGAAGAGGCTCGTGCCCCACTGGATGTAGACGCGCTGCAGGGCGTCCGTATTGTCCGACGTCCAGAACTCGTCGAAGTAGGGCAACAACCCGTAGTTGGCACGACCGCCGCCCGAGGCGCAGTCCTGGATGACCACATCGGGGTACTTCTGACGAATGCGCTGCAAGACGTTCAACAGTCCCAGGTGATAGTCGACATAGAGGTTGTTTTGCCTGTCTTTGGGCAGGTAGAGCGAACCGTAGTTCTGAATCGAGGCATTGGCATCCCACTTGATGTAGGCGATGTCGGGATAGTTGGTGAGCAACGTATCAACGAGGTTGAACACAAAATCCTGCACCTTGGGGTTCGTCATGTCCAGCACCAATTGTGTGCCGCCGCGCCCCAGTCGGAGTTCGCGTCCCTTCGTCTGCAAGGCCCATTCGGGATGGCGTTCAAAGAGTTCCGACCGGGTGTTTACGGCCTCCGGCTCTATCCAGATGCCGAACTTGATGCCACGCTCCCGTGCGGCATCTGTCAGGGCTTTCAGTCCGTTGGGAAGTTTACGTTTGTCCACCACCCAGTCGCCCAGGCTCGACGTGTCGTTGTTGCGCGGATATTTGTCGCCAAACCACCCGTCGTCCATCACGAAGAGTTCGCCGCCGA
The DNA here is from genome assembly GCA_017444005.1 of Bacteroidaceae bacterium. Taxonomy (GTDB): domain Bacteria; phylum Bacteroidota; class Bacteroidia; order Bacteroidales; family Bacteroidaceae; genus Physcousia. The sequence continues at coordinate 1,980 of JAFSXQ010000022.1, forward strand.
ACTTGGCAATGTCGTCCATCATCGCCTTCATGCGCCCTTCATCGATGTCGAAGTACAGTCCCTCCCACGAGTTGAGCAACATGTCGCCCACCTTCATGCCCCGATGCAACATGCCTTCGGTGCGAGCCCAACGATGGAACGTACGGCTTACGCCACCCATGCCCTCGGTGCTGAACGCCAAAGCCAAGTGCGGGGTCTGGAATGTTTGCTTGGGGTCGAGCACGTACTCAGAGGACTGCGGGTCGATGCCGGCATACAGGTGATGTTCGCGGCGCATGACAGTGTTCACGCGCAGTTCATAGTTACCGCTCCAGCAGAGGGCCGCCCCTATCGTCCGCCCGGTCTGCTCCTGGGGCTTTCCGTCCAGGCTGAGCATCACCTCGGGAGCATCGAGGTGACTATTACGTGCCCCATCGGTATTGCGGATAGTCTTCAGCCCGGCCGTCACAGGTTCCATGACGGGTTCAGCCTCAGCAGCCCAGTCGCCGTGCATGTGGGTGAGCCACACGTCGCCCTGCCGCAGGACGAGGTGCCCGCTGTCATATCGCTTTAACAGAATAGGTTTCTTTTCGTTGTTCGTGATTTCCGTCCAGGTCTCGAGGATGTCCACGCGGCTGTATGCCTTGTAATAGACCTTGACGGTGACGGGTTGCAAACGGTCCTCCATCGTAAACACGTGCAGGGCTGCATTGCCGTCCTTCCTTAATTCATAATTCTTAACTCGCAACTCCAGGTTCAGGTCGCCGTCGGCATGTTGCACCTGCAGGGCAGGCAACTGCACCATATCCACCGTACCGAAGACAGGCAGTGCCGAAGCATTCAGTTCGTCGCCGGCGTTGCGCAGTTCTTCCAGCGTCGCACCTTTTGTCCCGTAGTAGGCCACGCGCAGGTCGCCGCCTTCCCAGGCGTGCAACAGCATTTGGGTATTGGGGGTTGTCACGGACACTTGCCCTTCCCAGGCAAGCACTTTGGCCGACAGTAGCAGGGCGCATACGGCCAGCATGGTTTTCATCGTCTTCATAGTTGTGGATATAGGGGTTTAACGTTCAGGTGTGGGTTAGCCGCTGTCCGTGTCCGGCCCAGCGGAGTAATCTTCAGGTTATCGAAGTAGGGCGTGCTTACCCGATTCTCTTGCAGGGGAGCCATCAGTCCGGCCATACCCTTGCGATAGTGGTCGGAGGTGGCACGCACCACTTCCCGCCCATCAACGAAACCCACGATGTCGGCACCCAGGAAACGCAGTTTCAGGTTGTGCCATTGTAGCGGACTTATTCCCTCCACCCGGGCCTCGGCCAGCGTGTACTCGCCACCGATTTCCACATCCTTGCGAGCGAGGATGGCAGCCTGCTGCTCCTTGTCGCCGATGAGTTCCTTCTGGTCAAGTTTACCGCGTGTCAGCACAAGGGCACACCGGCCGTGGGCATCCAATTTCAGATAGTAGCCTTTTGCCCAGATGCCGTAGCCGGAACCCACGTCGCAGAGACGTCCCATCACGGCGGCTTCGTCCTGTGGATTGAGGCAGACATCGGCACTGACCTCATAGTCGGTCCAGGCCGAATCGCCAAGTATGGTATAGTGGTGCCATTCGGGCGCCCAACTCAGCGTGTGTTCGCCCACCGTCTGACGGATGCAGAGTCCATGATGGTCGGGACGTTCCACCAGTTCGAAGGCTCCGATGAGGTCGGCCAGATAGTGAGGCAGATAGCCCCATTCGGACGGACGGGCATATTGCTCGAAGTCATCTTCGTAGGGGATGGGGAAAGGCTGAGAGGCAGGTATGTCGGCAAAGACTCCGTGCTGCTGGCCCCTGGTGGTGGAGAGGGAATAGACGGCATCGGGCTGCAGGGTGATACTGAAACTTCCGCCCTTCAGGTCGGTCTGCTGCGTGAACTGCTCCTGCTCCGTACTGCGCCAGACGCAGAGGCGGTCTTTGCTCAGGCCTTTACCCACCTTCACCTTGACGGTCTGCGCCTCCTTTGCACCCTTCGTCTCGAATATCATGCTGTAGTCGCCCGTCTCGGGATTGCGCAGCGATACCACCGTACCCCCCTTCGGGAGCGGGCCGCATCCGTCGTCGATATAGCGCCAGCCCACTTGGGTGAACTGTCCATAGTGGGCATAGCCCCAAAGGGCTTCGCGAATCTGATAGTGACCGCTCCAGGGTTCACGGGCCAGCAGCATGGCCGGGTCGCAACTGTAGGGCTCCAACGGATAGACACCCGCGATGTCGTACCAGTTGATGACCTTCGTGGCACCGCTGACGATGTAGTTCTCGTTGAAGCACTTGACGATGGTTATCAGCGCATCGAAGCCGGGAAGATAGTTGTGGTCCTCCGAGTTCCAAATGGGCTTGCCCATGTCCTCGGCCGCCTTGCGCTGCTCGGGTGTCAGTTGTATCTCGCTGAACGTGTGGGCGCTGACGGCGTAGAGTGCATTGCGCAACTCCTCGTCCTGCTGCATGTCCTTCAGGAAGTCCATTTTATGATCGCCCCAGTTGTCGAAGCCGTGCAACTTCACATTCTCGAACCCGCGTGCGTTCATTGTCCGCCGCAGCGCTTTGGCAAAGTCGTTGCTGTATCCCTTCTCGTTGTGACAGCCGATGGCATCCATTTCTATACCATACACACTGCGTAACCCCTGAAGCCAGTCGACATAATAGTCGGCCATATCCTGCGACCAGAAGTGGCCCACCCAGGCCGGTGCGCTCCAGCCGGTGGCATCGAGCGACAACTGTGGATTGCGCTGTTTGGCCTCACGCAGAATCCACCAGGTATAGCCTCGCTCGTAATTATTGTCACCTCGATAATGGCTGTGCGAAAGCATGGAACCCTGCGTGGAATTGCCGTCGCCGGGAATCTCCACGAGCAGCGTGCTCACCGAACCACCGAACATGGGTTTGTACACCATGTCCAGTATCTCCCGCCGCTGTTGCTCGGGATAGTCTTTCAGCAAGACGGACGTCGCACCGCCACCATTGACGGCACCAATTCCGTCGAATTGCTTACCGGTTGATTGTCCACTGAGAAGAATTGTCTTCTGTGCAGCCGCCTCGCCCAGTCCGAGGCTTAAAAACATTGCCGCTGCAAACCACGATTGTAACTTCATATTTTTCATTGTCATTCCAAGTATGATTTCTTCGTCGTATAATTCACTTTGTCAGGTCTTTCAACATCAGAACCCTCTTGTCCTTGACCATCTCGCGGAAACTATCGGCATCGGGAGTCCCAAGTGCAGGAGCGAAATACTGCCGTCGGTCGGCATTGCGCCAGACCAGGAAGTAGCAGAGGGGCCAGGGCTTCAGTTGAGGCAGCAGCACGCGTGTCCACCACGTAGGGTCGGGTATGTTCTGGTAGCCGCATTCCGTCAGTGCCAGCAGGCGTTTCCCCTCACGGGCGAGTCGGCTAAGCGTAGCAAGGTCTTTCTGGAGTTGACTCACGAACTGCTGTTCACCATTCCGTTGCTGGTAGGCATCCAATCCGATGATGTCCACGCGGTCGTGTCCGGGATAGGTGTCCAGGACATCCGGCTCAAAGCCGTAGTTCGGGCTCCAACTCCAGAGAATGTTGTCCGGCAAAGAGCGTGTGACGTAGTCTTGCGTCATGTTCCAAAGGGTCTTATATTCCTCGGCAGAGCACAACCCGCGCCCCCACCAGAACCACCCGCCGCTGTTCTCGTGCCAAGGGCGGAAGATGAAGGGAACGGCTTGTCCCTGCTCGTCGCGCAGCGACTGGAGAAAGGTTGTCAGACGACTCAGCCATGTCTGGAAAAGGGCATATTTCTCTCCGCCTGGCAACACACTGCTCACCACTGCCTTTTCACTGACATCCCAGGCCGATCCCTTCGGGTAACGCTGTCCGGCATTGCCGCCGCCTGCTATGGTGGTCATGGGGTTGCGAGGATGCCAGGATATAGTCACTATGCCCCCACGCTTCACCTGTGCCAGAATCTCTTCCCTGATTTTGGTGAAAGACACGGAATCCAGGCTCTTCTTGTCGCCCATCTCTATGCCGCCCAATTCAAATCCCATTACGGCAGGATAGTCGCCTGCGACATCACGCACGTCGCTGCGTCCCTCCTCATATCTCCAGCCGAGACCGTAGAAGGGATCGTCCTGATGCCCGAACATCACGCCTCTCTTCTGCAAGCGCTGCAGGCGTTTCGTAAGTTGCTGTGCGGGAGTATGCTTCTTGGTGGAAGCGAGGTTGCTGTTCCGCTTAGCCTGGGCGCATAGCGTCAAGGCTACACAGAGGATGAGAAATATGGACCGTTTCATGATTGTCGGAGTTTATGGATGGTGGATAATAATGTGTATTTTATCGCCTATTTCAGATAATTATCGATAAATGATTCGCGCGGTTGCAGATAGTGCTCGCGCCAATAGGAAGCAATGGAGCCAGAAGGCCAGGAATGGGAACGGAAGGGTACACAGTTGACGGTCTTCTTGCCCGGCGCACCGTTAAGCGATGCCCATACGGCAGAGGGCGGGCAAGTAGTGTCGATGAGTCCGATTTCACAATATATCTCTGCCCGGGAGTGCCGGATAAGTTGTGCACCATCGAAGTAAGGCAATGTGGCATCGAGTTGTGCTGTGGTGAGGTTCGGGTGGCTTTCGATGGGTTGTGGCCAGCCGCTGCGACGCCCGGCACGTGCTCCACCCAGGTCCTGCATAGCCGGCACGTTGAGTACAACGGCTGAGACGCGACTGTCGAGCCCCGCTGCTGCTACAGCCTGCCCCCCACCCTGGCTCTCGCCAATGACCAGAATGCGCCGACCATCCCATTCGGGCTGACGGGTCATGTACTCGATGGCCCGTAACAGGCGCAGGTACATACCGCGGAAATAATAGGTCTCGCGGTCGGCGGCGTTGTGTTCGTAATAGTTGTGCAGCAGCCCCTGTTCCAACATGCGATAGTAGTCGTCACTTTGTCCGTTGAGCATGCCGTGAGCGTTGATGTCAAGGCTGAGGGCACCATTACCCAGGCTCGCATTATGCACACATTCGTCCACCGAGCAGCGGCACCAGTTGCCACTAACACCGGCAGCCCGGCAGTTGATGATGATGGGAAGCGAATGTTTCTTGGCCTTGACGGGCTTTGCCATATAGGCGCGCACAGGGGCCGGTCCGAGGCAATTGATTTCCACATCCTGACACACGTAGCGGCCTTCATAGTGCTGCGGCACCTCCAAGGCAGAAGTCTTTATCTGCATCGGCAGGGCCTTGAGTTGGCGCTTCAGGTTATCCCAGTACAACATGAGGTCGGAAGGCTCATCGTAACCCGTACGGAAGCCCTCGGGGGCCACCACATAACCGATGGCCACAGGACTTTCCTTGCTTCCCTGCTTCAGTTCCACAGTGACGGCACAAGTACTGTCCACCGACTGCTCAAGAACGGTGAAATCGACACTGGACGGAAGTATACGGAACTCGCGACGGAGCATATTATTATAATGTACGCGCACAAGGAGCGAATCCGAAGGTGCGACACCGGCGTGACACGAAACAACGGCCCGCTCACCTTTTTCGTATACCCCACTCTCCTTGTTAATGGAGAGTTGAAAGTTCTGGGCAAGGGAGGGAGCGATGCCTGAGCAGACAACCCATATAAGCATTATTGTTCGCTTCATACTCAATAATAATTGTTACGGATTTCCTTAGCAATATACCTCCCCATCAGTTGTTGACCTTCCTCGACAGGATGCAGTCCGTCGCGCAGGTAGCGTTGCCCATGTCCATTCTCCAATTTCTCGGTGATGCCACACTCACTGTAGCAGTCAATCATCTGTACGGATAAGGCGCAGCAAATTTCGCGCAATATCTCTATCTTTTTTCTGTTAATTTCGTTATGCTCCTCGTTGGCCGTCTGGATGGGGGTACAGACAAAGACGCGACATTTGGGATAGCGTTCGATAATGGTCTGTATGCTCCAACGCGCACCGCCGGCCATCGTCGTCACGTCCACATCGTCGAGGCCCTTGCCCTTCAAGGCTTCCTGAGCCGAACCCAGGTTGCCGTCGTTTGTGCCCATCGCAAAAATAAAGACATCGGGCTCGGGATATTCACCTGCGTCCACTTCAGCCATGAATTTCTGAATATGAACCTTTGACGTATTGTTGTGGCGCCGCTGCAACTCAGTCTTGTCTTCCGTGGGTTGCCATCCTCCGGAAATGCCTGCAAAACTCTCACTTCCATAGTCCTGCGTATCGGGGTAACAAGCCCAGGTGGCCGAACCGACGGCTACGTTGTGGTGGGTGGCAAAGCCCAGCATCTGTACTACCGTGGCCGACCACTGGCTGCCGGCCGTGATGCTGTTGCCGTCGCAGCCGAAATTCATCTTCGTGAAGTCAGGGAAACTTTGTGCTTGGACTCCCATCGACGAGATGATGACCAAAAGCATTACGGAGATTCTTTTCATGTTATCTGAAATTTGGCAGTTCGTCACGCGTGATGATGCAGTCCTGACCGAGCGCATCCTTCCAATAGTCGATGTCGGCATTGTTGTGGTCGGTGCTGTTGAAGGCCTCGCTGCCAGGCTGACCGGTGCGGGCATTGTCCCACCAGGGAATCAGGAAACTCCAGTACTGTCCGTCGGCCCAGAACTCAGAGACCCTGGGAATGTTGCCGAACTCGCTGATGGCATACAGTTTGCCGGGGAAATTCTTCTTGAAGAAGTCGTACCACTGATGCATGCTTGCCAGCGTCTGGTTATAGAAGTCGAAGGCCACGATGTCGACATACTCGTCGCC
>JAFSXQ010000231.1 GCA_017444005.1 Bacteroidaceae bacterium
GTCGATGCGGTCGAGCAGTGGTCCGGAAATCTTGGATAGGTATCGGGCTATCTGTCCCGGTGTGCACACGCAGCGGTGTGTGGGGTCGCCATAGAAGCCGCAGGGGCAGGGGTTCATGGAAGCCACGAACATGAACGATGCGGGGTAGCTGATGCTGTACTTGGCGCGGCTGATGGTGATGCAACGGTCCTCGAGGGGCTGGCGCATGACTTCGAGCACAGTGCGCGAGAACTCCGGCAGCTCGTCGAGGAAGAGCACTCCGTTGTGTGCGAGGCTGATCTCGCCGGGCTGAGGGTTGGCGCCTCCTCCGCAGAGCCCCACCTGCGATATGGTGTGGTGGGGTGAGCGGAAAGGGCGCTCTGTGATGAGCCCCATGCCGCCCTTGAGCTGTCCGGCCACGCTGTGTACCTGTGTTGTCTCGAGGCTCTCGGCCAGCGATAGCGGCGGCAGAATGGTGGGAAGGCGTCTGGCCATCATGCTTTTTCCGGCACCTGGCGGTCCGATCATGATGAGGTTATGTCCGCCGGCGGCGGCAATCTCGAATGCTCGCTTCACGGCATCTTGTCCCTTGACGTCGGCGAAGTCGAGCTCATGCTCGCCCTGGTGTGCATAGAACTCGGCCCGCGTATCGACCACCGTGGGTTGCAGCTGCCCGCATCCGCTGACGAAGTCCAAGACCTGCGACAGGCGCTCCACGCCATAGACGTTGAGGTTGTTGACCACGGCGGCCTCGTGGACGTTGGCTTTCGGCACGATGAGGCCCTCGTAGCCCATGCGCCGTGCCAGAATGGCTATGGGCAGCGCTCCGCGAATGGGTTTCACGGAGCCGTCGAGGCTCAGCTCGCCCAGTATCATGTGGCGGTGCAGCACGGCGTTGTCGAGCATGGTGTTGGCGGCTACGATGCCCACGGCGATGGGCAGGTCGAAGCCTGTGCCCTCCTTGCGCACGTCGCCCGGTGCGAGGTTCACCACCACGTTCTGCGGCCCGTAGGTGATGCCGGAGTTGGCCAGCGCCGCCTGTATGCGGCTCAGGCTCTCCTTGACGCTGCTGTCGGGCAGGCCCACGATGACGGTTCTCGCCGCCTCCTTCATTGGCGGCGTGATATCGACCTCGATGGTGACGTGCAAAGCGGCAATGCCATCAACGGCCGCGCAGTTGACTTTCGCTAACATGGTTGTGGCGGGAGGGGTGAGGTGTGGTGCAAGGGATGTGGCGGCGCTATCTCCGTGGCGCCTTCCACTCGGGCACCGTGGTGCCGCGCGGGTATATGGCTGCGAGGTGTATGCGCATGCGCACTGTGCTGTAGGGCTGTACGTTGCCCGTTAGTTCGGCTCCGTAGAACAGCTGCTGCGGTATATAGACCATCCAGTCGTCGCCGGTGACCATGTACTGCACCGCCGTGGCGAAGCCGTCGTTGTACGCGCTGGGCGGCGCCAGGTTGGGTGCTGCCAGCTGTGGGTCGAAGTCGCCGTAGTAGGTCTGCGTGAACACCGTCTCGAAGGTGTTGCCACGGGCGTCGGTGGTCGGCATGAGCCACCCGCGGAAGCTCACCCTCACGCTGTCGTCGTAGTGGGGCGACACGGTGCCCGTGCCGCGCGTGATGATGCGCACGCAGATGCTGTCGGCCAGGATGCCGCTCTGTCGCTCCTGGCTCTTGAGCAGCGACTTGTACATGCGCCATGAGCAATGGTCGGCCCACGCCTCGCCCCACTCGGCGCGCGCCGCCGCTATGGCCGTGCGTGCCGAGTCGGCAATCTGCTCATACCAGGCAGCATTGCGCTGTTCCCAGTCGTAGTAGGGGTCATAGTCCTCGGTGTCCGACGAACACCCTGCGGCCATCACCCCCACCACGACGGCGAGCAGCGGGAAAAGGAGTCGTTTCATCAAAGCAGTTTCTTTAGCAGGCTGGTGATGCTCACCTGGTCCTCGATGATGGCGCGCAGGTCGGCTATGGGCACGCGTCGCTGCTCCATGGTGTCGCGGTCGCGCAGGGTGACGCAGTTGTCCTGGAGCGTGTCGTGGTCGATGGTGACGCAGAACGGGCAGCCTATGGCATCCATGCGGCGGTAGCGCTTGCCGATGGTGTCCTTCTCGTCGTACTTGCAGTTGAAGTGGAAGCGCAGGTCGTTTACGATCTGCTGCGCCACCTCGGGCAGGCCGTCCTTCTTCACCAGGGGCAGCACGGCGAGCTTCACGGGCGCCAGGGCAGCCGGGAGGCGCAGCACGGTGCGCGTGTCGCCGCCTTCGAGCTGCTCCTCGCAGTAGCTGTGGCACATGACGCTGAGGAACATGCGATCGACGCCGATGGAGGTCTCGATGACGAATGGCGTGTAGCTCTCGTTGGTCTCGGGGTCGAAGTACTCGATCTTCTTGCCCGAGTACTTGGCGTGCTGCGAGAGGTCGAAGTTGGTGCGCGAATGTATGCCTTCCACCTCCTTGAAGCCGAAGGGCATGTGGAACTCGATGTCCGTGGCGGCGTTGGCGTAGTGGGCCAGTTTGTCGTGATCGTGGAACCGGTAGTTCTCGGCGCCAAAGCCCAGGGCTTGGTGCCAGGCCATGCGCGTCTGCTTCCACCGCTGGAACCACTCCAGTTCGGTGCCCGGCTTCACGAAGAACTGCATCTCCATCTGCTCGAACTCGCGCATGCGGAAGATGAACTGGCGAGCCACGATTTCGTTGCGGAAGGCCTTACCTATCTGGGCGATACCGAAGGGAAGTTTCATGCGCCCCGTCTTCTGCACGTTCAGGTAGTTCACGAATATACCCTGTGCCGTTTCGGGGCGCAGGAAGATGGTCGAGGCACCCTCAGCCGTCGAACCTACCTCGGTCTTGAACATCAGGTTGAACTGGCGTACCTCAGTCCAGTTGCGGGTACCCGAGATGGGGCACACAATCTCCTCGTCCAGGATAATCTGGCGCAGTTCCTCCAGGTTGTTGTCGTTCAGTGCCTTCGAGAAGCGTTCGTGCAGGGCGTCGCGCTTCTGCTGATGTTCCAGCACACGGGCGTTGGTCGTGCGGAACTGCTCCTCGTCGAAGGCATCTCCGAAACGCTTGCGGGCTTTTTCAACTTCTTTCTGAATCTTCTCGTCGTACTTGGCCAGTTGGTCTTCAATCAGCACGTCGGCGCGGTAGCGCTTCTTCGAGTCGCGGTTGTCGATGAGGGGGTCGTTGAAGGCGTCAACGTGTCCGCTGGCCTTCCACGTCGTTGGGTGCATGAAGATGGCTGCGTCTATGCCCACGATATTCTCGTGCAGCAGCACCATCGACTGCCACCAGTACTGTTTGATGTTGTTCTTCAGTTCCACGCCGTTCTGTCCGTAGTCGTATACTGCGCCCAGTCCGTCGTAGATGTCGCTCGAGGGGAACACAAATCCGTATTCCTTGCAGTGCGAAACTATTTTCTTAAAAACGTCTTCTTGTTGTGCCATAATGTGATATATTATTTAACGATTTACCATATAATTCAGAAAACTACAATTAAACGAAGTTATTTGTCATCATAATGACCGTATGCGGATATAACATCTACATGCACCTCAAATTCAAATACACGATAAACTAAACGATGCTTCTTCGTGATTTGTCGCGACCATCTGTTTCCTGGTTTACCTTTTAGTGGTTCAGGATGTCCCGTACCAGTTTTTGGATGGTCTAACAGTTCGTTCAACAACTTTATCGCTTTCTTGTGAGCCATTGGTTCGCTTTTCTTCAACCGTGACAAATCCTCAATGGCTTGTGGAGAGTAAGTTATCGTGTACATTTTACAATGAGTTTAACCATGCATTCATGGCATCACGATCTGTAAATGTTATACCTTCTCCACGAGCCAATTGTTCCTCGGCCCTGTCTATACGGGCGAAAAACTCCTCCTCAGTCATCAGTGTCGGGTCTTTCACTTCCTTCTTCTTTGATGGCAAGTTGACGATTCGTTCCGCCAGCCATGTACGGTTCCGCTGGCTGAGGTTCAGCCCTGCGATGTAGTTCAGCAGGTTATTCATTGCTACGGTCGTCATAGTGACAATTACTATTTTGTAAACGATTCGTGATAATTCGCGTGCAAAGATACGATTAAACGAGCGAAATGCAAAAGAAAATTATCTTTTTCTTTTCATTTCCGAGCAAAAGTATCTTCGACCGTAGGTCAAAGTTACAAATAAGTAAGCAAAATGCCAAACTTGTATGGACATTTTCGTAATCGGACGACCAAAAGTCTATGAAGTCTATGACGGTTACATTCAACAACGAGGAGCAACGGTTCGTCTTCGATTTCGAGCACGACGGGACAGAAGACATCGTCAGCCTGACAGGCGATGGCTATCAAGTGGAGGCTTTTGGCCACTGCTTCTACTATGGTTATGAATTTATATACCGCTTTGCCCAGCCATCGTCGCATAAAATGGAACTGCTGAAGGCATTGCCTGCCAACATATCGTTCGACATGGATGCCTACGAGAAGCAATACCTTGATGATGTCTTGGAGAATGGTCGCCCAAGATATACCGAGGTACAGAAAGAGGAAGTGAAGCATTCCATTAATCAGATGTTATACCTTATCCATCGCAAGGATTACTTCACCATTGCGAAGGATGTGAAGAAAAGCCGCTTTCGTCCTTACATGATGTAATTTCTGCGTTTTGCCACGGAAGAGGATGAGAAACTCTGCGCCAGTATTCGCAAACAGAACATTCTCATCATTATAAATAAGGGGGCACTTCATTGTGACATACCCTCTGTTATACATTGCAAAACAGTCAATTGTACGATCACTGGCCTCACCTCACAAGTTTGCGAGGCAATCTGTGCAGACGACTTCCAGATAATACTTGCTTTGTCTTGCCACTGGCTGTCGCCTGTCAGTTTCGCGAGTTCCATCCACTCGGGCACCCATCGACAAGCCTCAATGTCAAACTGTGGGCAATCCGTCGATGGACGACTGAGTCCAAATGTGTGATACTTCTTACCTGCCTGTCCGTCCTTTACGGGCCAGTCCACATCGCTGTGCCAAAGCCACGTACTCAGGAAACTTGATGCCAAGACAGCATCCTGCAGGAAGGTATCTTCGCCTGTATGTTTGTATAGCCACAGGGCCGTTTGAAGCATAGGAAAAGCCGAATCCCTGTCCACAGCACCCCACCACCAGGCATCATCATTTCTCAAGGCTGCCATGTAGGGTACATACCCCTTCTGGGCCGCCTGCAGGTAAGCATTGTCCTTCGTCGCGTCATAAGCCGACAGCATGGCAGGAATATAGTAAGGCCCAACCTCCTTGCTCCATATTCCATCGGAGTATTGCTCACCCATAATGTACTGGCAGATTTCGAGCGCTCTCTCCCTGTATTGTGGCTGTGGCTTTCCACATTTGCCAACCAAGGTATCGGCATGCAATAGCCCAACTGCCAACTCGGCCTGTTGCCGACCTGTCAGCGATTTCCATTCCACGTCCAACGCCTTGTCCAACAACTCCATGCCCCTAGAAAACAAACCCTTGCCGCCCTTCTGCGCGTAACCAGCCAACAAAACATTGGCAACAGCGAGGCTCTCCACACCAGTCCATGGTTGGTCCTTGATTTTTCCGATGCCTTCCTTCCACAACTTTTTGTCATTCACATTCGGCAGCAAGGGAGCCTTTGCCAGGCTCCATGCCGAACGCAGGAAACCGCTCATGGCAGCGTGGTGGGGCTTGACGAACGAGGTATAGATATACATGCGTATTACCTTCTTTTCGCCCTTCTTCATCGTGACATGATTCTTAGGGGCAAAGTTATAGTCCCCAACTTCCCATGACCGAGAACCCTTTGGGAGCCCTGTCTCATCCTCCA
>JAFSXQ010000023.1 GCA_017444005.1 Bacteroidaceae bacterium
TCACGTCGTCGTAGAAATACCGGGCCACAGCCGTCGCGGCCTTGTCCACGGCCTTCAGGGCCTTCTTCAGCGGGGCCTTGTAGTCGAGGGCCTCGCCCGTGTAGGAGATGAAGACGGTGGGAATCATCAGCGTGTCGCCGATGACGAAAACGGGGCTGGCGGGGTCCCAGGCCGAGTAGCCGCGAGCCTCGAAGGTGGAACGTATGCCGCCCGAGGGGAACGAACTGGCGTCGGGCTCCTGCTGCACGAGGGCCTTGCCCGTGAATTCCTCTATCATGCCGCCCTTGCCGTCGTGCTCCACAAATCCGTCGTGCTTCTCGGCTGTGCCTTCGGTCAGCGGCTGGAACCAGTGGGTACAGTGGGTCACGCCCAGTTCCATCGCCCAGCGCTTCATGCCTGCGGCCACGGCGTCGGCCGTCTGCAGGTCCAGCGTGGTGCCGTTCTCCATGACGTCGAGCATGCGTTCGTACACCTGTGTGGGCAGGTACTTGAACATTTTCTGGCGGTTAAACACATATTTGGCAAAGAACTCGCTGGGGCGGTCCTCGCGGTTGGGCACCTCTATGGGCTTCTTCTTGAAGGCCTCGCCCACTACTTGGAATCTCAGTGTTGATGACATATAATCTTTATACCTTTTCCTATACCTTATTCTTTTCGCGTGCAAAGATACGAATAAGCCTATAATATTCCAAACTTGTTTGGAAATATTCGAGCGTAAGCATCTAAATAGGCCCGCTTTGCGGTAGAATTACACAGCAGAGCCGGCCCGTGTGCTTGAAAGGTCGCATCCTTTCACCCTTCGCGTCGCATCCCTTCGCCCATAACGTCGCATCCCTTCGCCCCTCGGGTTGCATGCCGTGCGACTCAGATATCTGAGTCACGTTTCGGGAGTCAGGGGCGGTTCTGATTTCCTGCGGCTGCAAGGCGACGTAAAACTAAAGGATGCGCATGATCTCGCGCAGGTGGTTCACTTCGTAGTTCACCGGCTCGGGTGCCGCGAACTGGTCGGGATGCTGGTTGAAGAAGAGGACGTCGAGGCCGGCGGACTTGGCTCCGAGGATGTCGGTGACGAAGTTGTCGCCAATCATCAGGGTGGTTTCCGGCCGGGCACCGCTGGTGCGGAAGGCATAGTCGAAGAACTCAGGCGAGGGTTTGTTGGCTCCGGCGTCTTCGCTCAGGATGATAGTGTCGAAGTAGTCGAGCGTCCGGCTGGCGCGCAATTTGCGATACTGCACCTCGTGGAATCCGTTGCTGGTGATGTGCATGCGATAGCCCCGCTGGCGCAGGTAGTCGAGCAGCGCGTAGGCCCCGTCGACGACGCCGGGCTTGTCGGCACAGCAGTCGAGGAACCAGTCGCTCACCTCCAGGCAGAAGTCGCGCGTAGCCCTCTCCCCCATCCCCACGGACAGCGGTCGGCGGAAGCGCTCCACGATGAGGTAGTCGCGCGTGATGTCGCCCTTCGCATACTGGCTCCACAACAGGATGTTGGCCTCCCAGTAGGGCTCGGTGAACTCGCGCAGCGTGCGGAAGTAGCGCCCTAACCGGAAGTGGTCGAAGAGTTCGGCGAGGGCTATCTCGGCATTGCCGCGCGTGTCGTAGAGCGTGTCGTCGAAGTCGATGAACAGGTCGGTGTATTTACGATTTACCATTTAGCCATTTGCGATTTACATGTCGTGGTGCATCAGGCGCTCCTGGGCCAGTTGCTCGTACTTGGTGCCGGGCCGTCCGTAGTTGGCGTAGGGGTAGATGCTGATGCCGCCACGCGGGGTGAAGAGGCCGGTCACCTCGATGTACTTGGGGGCCATCAGGCGGATGAGGTCCTTCATGATGGTGTTCACGCAGTCCTCGTGGAAGTCGCCGTGACTGCGGAAACTGAAGAGGTAGAGTTTCAGGCTCTTCGACTCCACCATGCGCCGGTCGGGCAGGTACGAAATGCGAATCTCGGCAAAGTCGGGCTGTCCCGTGATGGGGCACAGGGTGGTGAATTCGGGGCAGTTGAAGCGCACCCAGTAGTCGTTGTCCTGATGTTTGTTCTCGAAGGTCTCCAGCACCTCCGGGGCGTAGTTCTGGCTGTAAGTCGTTTTGTTACCTAAAGACTGTAGTTCCTCTCTGTTCCTACTCATATATTCTTCCTTTCTGCTTGTTTTGTTGCGATTGACGGGTGCAAAGGTAGTGAAAATCGAGTGAAATACAAAATATTTTCCCGTTTCTATACATCTTTATTCAACAAAACTTCGTACCTTTGCGAGGATAACCTTGAAACTATGAAGAAGACGATTCTGCTTTGCCTCATGCTGCTGACGGGCCTCACGGCTGCGGCTGTGAACGACGAGTCCGGTGCCGGCGTCTGGCCCAACGGCCAGCCGATGGACGAGTGGTTTGCCGACAGCACACGGGTGGACCCTGCGCTCCTGGGGCGCCGCTACGTCATCACCCGCTACGGTGTCCGCCGCCGCTGTCCGGAGGTGCAGACACGGGCCATACAGGCCGTCATCGACCGTGCGGCGCAGGAGGGTGGCGGTGTCGTTGTCATCCCCCGGGGGACGTTCCTTACGGGGGCGCTCTTCTTTCGTCCGGGCACGCACTTGCACCTGGAAGAAGGTGCTGTGCTGAAGGGGTCGCAGTGGATTCGCGACTTCCCCGTCGTGGAAACGCGCATCGAGGGCCAGGCGTGTCGCTACTTCGCCGCGCTGGTGAATGCCGACGGGGTGGACGGCTTTAGCATCACAGGTAAGGGTACTATCGACGGCAACGGAGAGTCGTATTGGGAGGCATTCTGGATCAGACGCATGTGGAACCCCGACTGTACCAACAAGGACGAGCAGCGTCCGCGCCTGACGTTTATCTCTAACTCCAAGGATGTAACCCTGCAGGATGTCAGGCTGATAAACTCGCCGTTCTGGACGAACCACATCTACCGCTGCGACCACGTCCGCTTCCTCCGCCTTTACATCTATTCGTCCACCACCGGCATCAAGGGGCCCTCCACCGACGCCATCGACATCGACGCCTGTCACGACGTGGTGGTTCGCGACTGCTACATGAACGTGAACGACGATGCCGTAGTGCTGAAGGGCGGTAAAGGGACCTTTGCCGACCAGGCGCCGGAGAACGGCCCCTGCTACAACATACTGGTGGAGCGATGCCACTACGGGACGGTGCACGGCTGCATCACCGTCGGGTCGGAAAGTCTGCACGACTGGAACATCGTGATGCGCAACTGCCAGGCCGACGACACGCGAAACGTACTCTGGCTGAAGATGCGCCCCGACACGCCGCAGCACTACGAGTGGATGCGCATCGAGGGCCTCACGGGCCGCTGCCGCAACTTCCTGCTCGTGCGCCCCTGGACGCAGTTCTACGACAAAGGCACGCGCACCGACATGCCCCTGTCGCGATGCAACGACATCGCCTTCAGCGACATACGGATGCAGTGCGAACGGTTCCTCAACGTCGATGGCTCGGACAAATACGCCCTGCGCAACTTCGCGTTCCGCAACATCGACTGCACCCAGAAGCAGGACGACATCCGCCTGCCGCTGCCCATCAGCCATTGCACGATGCAGAACGTCGTCATCAACGGCCGGGCCGTCAGTCCGTATGTTCAATCCTCCATTCTCGATGTTGCCCGCAAGGCGAATGATTATTTCATGCAACATAACCCAGACCCGACAGTTGAATCATTCGTACACAACAAACAGCGTCCCAGTCATATATGGACGCGCGGCGTATACTACGAGGGCCTAATGGCGCTCTACGAGGCGTGGCCCGATACGGCCTACCTCCGTTACGCCGACCGCTGGGCCGAGCATCACCGCTGGGCCCCATGTGGGAACCTACGAACGACACATGCCGACAACCAGTGCTGCATGCAGACCTACCTGGAACGCTACCGGATGACCCGCGACGAGCGTATGCTGCGTCAGGTCCGCGAGAACCTCAACCACCAGATGCAGACGGGCCGCACGAACTTCTGGACCTGGATTGATGCCATACAGATGGCGATGCCGCTCTACGCCCAGATGTACGCCATCACGGGCGAACGCCGCTACATCGACTTTGCCATGAAGGCCTATCTGTGGTGCCGCAACACGTGCGGCGGAGGGCTGTTCAACGCGGAGGAAGGCCTGTGGTGGAGGGACAAGGACTTCGTGCCGCCCTACAAGGAGACGGACGGCAACAACTGCTACTGGAGCCGAGGCAACGGATGGGTGTATGCGGCGCTGGTGAGGGTGATGAACGAACTGTCGCCCGACGACCCCTATTTCCAGACGTTGCACGCCGACTACCTGGCCATGAGCCGCGCCCTGCTGGCCTGCCAGCGAACGGACGGCTTCTGGAACGTAAGCCTCGCCTCGCCCACCACGTTCGGAGGAATGGAGACGACGGGAACCGCCCTTTTCCTCTACGGAATGGCCTGGGGCATACGGCGCGGCTACCTGCAGAACGAGGCTTATCGCCTGGCCTGCGACCACGCCTGGGAGGGAATGGCCCGTGAGGCCGTGCATCCCAACGGATTCCTCGGCTGGGTGCAGGAGACGGGCAAGCAACCCTCCGACGGGCAACCCCTCTCCTACTCCCGCGTGCCCGATTTCGAGGACTTCGGTCTGGGCTGCTTCCTGCTCGGAGCAACGGAATACTGGAAGATTGTAAATTGAAAGTTGAAAGTTGAAAGTGAAACGTAGCGCGATATTATTCCTTCTGCAGGTTGCACTTTGCATCCCACTGCTGGCCCAATCGTGGCCGGAGGCGAGTGCTGAAGCCCGGGCCGGCGTGCGCTGGTGGTGGCTGGGCTCGGCCCTCAACGATGCTGACATGCGCTGGAGCCTGCAGGAATACGCCCGCGCAGGCATCGGCACGGTGGAGATTACGCCCATCTACGGCGTGCAGGGCAATGAGGCGAATGAACTGTCCTTCCTCTCGCCCCCTTGGATGAAGATGTTGCACGACGTCGAGCAGGAGGCGCAGGCCGACGGCATCCTCGTCGACATGAACTGCGGCACGGGATGGCCCTTTGGCGGACCGCTGACGCCCATCGACGAGGCTGCCTGCAAAGCCGTATTCCTCATAGACACCGTTGCCACAGGCGATTCGCCCAGCCGGCAGTTGGACGGGAAAGAGCGCCCCTACGCCCAGTTGCTCTGCGAACGGCGCTATCCGCTCGGGGGCCATCGTGAACAGGTGATACAACTCTATCAGAGCCGCACGCAGCAGATGGTGAAGCGTGCAGCACCGGGCGGCGAGGGCTACGTCATCGACCACTTCGACCGACAGGCCGTTCGCCACTATCTGGAACGCTTCGACCATGCCTTTGCGCAGAGCGGCACGCCCCTGCCCCACAGTTTCTTCAACGACAGTTACGAGGTGTACGGAGCCAACTGGACACCCACCCTACTCCGCGAGTTTCGCCAGCGGCGCGGCTATGCGCTGGAGGAACGGCTGCGCGAATTGCTGGGGTTGGTCGACGATGGAAACCAAGTGCTGAGCGACTACCGCGAAACACTGAGCGACCTGCTGCTGGAGAACTTCACCCAGCAGTGGACGGCCTGGGCACACAGCCATAACTCGCTGACACGCAACCAGGCACACGGTTCGCCTGCCAATCTGCTCGACGTCTATGCGGCGGTCGACATTCCCGAGATAGAGGGCTTCGGTCTGTCCGTGCTGGGCATCAAGGGGCTGCGCACCGACGACGGATTCACGCGCCGCAACGACAGCGACGTGTCGATGCTCAAGTATGCCTCTTCGGCCGCCCACGTCACGGGCAAGCGCTTCACCTCCAGCGAGACGTTTACCTGGCTCACCGAACACTTCCGCACCTCGCTGTCGCAGATGAAGCCCGACCTCGACCTCATGTTCACCTGTGGCGTCAACCGCATGTTCTTTCACGGCACGTGCTACTCGCCGCCTTCTGCCCCGTGGCCCGGCTGGAAGTTCTACGCGTCGGTGGACATGAGCCCCACGAACAGCATCTGGCGCGATGCCCCCTACCTGATGCAGTACATTGAGCGTTGCCAGAGTTTCCTGCAAATGGGGCAGCCCGACAACGACTTCCTCGTGTACCTGCCCGTGCGCGACATGTGGCGACAGCGGCTTGCCCCAGGCGAGCGCGGCCTGCTCATGCAGTTCGACATCCACAGCATGGCCCGCAAGGCTCCGCGCTTCATCAGCAGCATACGGCGCATTGACAGTCTGGGCTACGACTGCGACTACATCAGCGACCGCCAGTTGCAGCGCGTCAGGGTCGTCGACGGAGCACTCGTGACCGAGGGCGGCACCCGCTATCGGGGCCTGATCATCCCCAGCGGCACCACGCTGTCCCCCGAACTCGAACGGCTGCTTTCGGGCCTCGCCCCCTTCGTTGTCTACGGTGAGGACGAGACCGGAATGTCGCGCCTGGCCGTAGCGGAACCCATGCGCACACGGCTGCACCTACGGGCCATCCGGCGACGGAACGAGGTTGGGTACCACTACTTCATCGCCAATCTTACGCCCGACGACGTCGATGCGTTCATCCCGTTGGCTGTACCCTTCGCCAGCGTCACCTGGTTCAACCCGATGGATGGCAGCACGGCACCTGCGCTTGTCGCAGGCGGGGCCATTCGCATCCGTCTCCGTTCGGGCGAAAGCCGCATTCTGGTCGTCTCCCCGAATGCTCCAGCAAAGGACGACATTGCTGCGCCAGCCCAACCTCTCCCCGCTTCGGGGGAGTCGGCGGGGGCCTTCATCGACCTCACGAATCGGCCTTGGACATTGTCCTTTCTGGAATCGGCCCCGCGCGTCGAACGCACCTTCCGCCTTTCCCGCCTGCAGACGTGGGAAACGCTCGACGACGATTCCGCACGGGTGACGATGGGGACGGGAGTGTACACGACCACCTTCGCGATGAAGCGGTGCGACCTCTCCGGCGGCTCGTGGATGCTGGAACTGGGCGACGTGCGCGAGAGTGCCCGCGTCTACCTCAACGGCCAGTTCCTGGGGTGCGCCTGGGCCGTGCCTTTCTCGCTCCCATGTCGGGATGCACTGAAGGCTGGCCGCAACACGCTGCGCATCGAGGTCACCAACCTGCCGGCGAATCGCATCGCCCACCTCGACCGCATGGATGTCCCCTGGCGGCGCATGAAGGAGATAAACGTCGTCGACATCAACTACCGGCCCACAAAATATGTCCGCTGGACACCGGTGCCCAGCGGACTGAATTCTGAGGTAAGACTCGTCAGGAGCGGCGACTCAATCCTCGCTCGATGATTCGCTTTTCCTGACGCGGCTGCTTCTGCGCTTCGGCTTCTCCTCAACGGGCTGGTCCACTTCAACGCCGGCCAGTTCGGGGTCTATCATGATGCGGCCGCAATACTCGCAGACGATAATCTTCTTGCGCATGCGGATGTCGAGTTGACGCTGGGGCGGAATCTTGTTGAAGCAACCGCCACAGGCATCACGCTGCACGTAGACGATGCCCAGGCCGTTGCGCGAATTGCGGCGGATGCGCTTGAAGGCAGCCAGCAGTCGGGGCTCGATCTGCACTTCCAGGTTCTTGGCACGCTCGCGCAGTTTCTCCTCTTCGGCCTTGGTCTCCGAGATGATTTCCTCCAGTTCCGACTTCTTGATGTCCAGGTCGGTGCGGCGCTCCGTCACCTGCTCGGTGCAGCGCTGCGTCTCCTCGGCCTTCGCGCGTGCAGCCTCCTCAGCCTCGCGTATCTTCTTCTGGTTCAGTTCGATGTCCAGCGACTGGAACTCGATTTCCTTGTTCAGCGAGTCGTATTCGCGGTTGTTGCGCACGTTGTCCATCTGCTCCTTGTAGCGGGCGATGGCGGCATTGCTCGACTCGATGGAGGCGCGGCGGTCGGCCACCTCGCGCTTCAGTTCCACAATCTCGTTCTGAATCTTCTCGATGCGCGTCGTCAGGCCTTCGATTTCGTCTTCCAGGTCCTGCACCTCCAAAGGCAGTTCGCCGCGCAGGGTCTTGATTTTGTCAATCTCGCTGAGCATGGTCTGCAGTTGGTAGAGGTTCTTCAGTTTCTCCTCCACCGTCACTTCTGATTGGTCTTTCAATTTCGTTGTTGCCATAAATGTATAATAATTAAATGAAGAATTTACAGGTATCGTATCGGGTTCGTGTCCACGCTGGTCATGAACAGCGGCAGGCCAGGCGCCAGGTCGCTGATGAGTTGGAAGAAGATTTCGCGCGTGTACTGTTCACTCTGGTAGTGGCCCATGACGGCAATCTGAATCTCCTGCTCGTGCCCGAAGAACTGGTGGTACGACATTTCGCCCGTCAGGAAGGCATCGGCCTCCAGGCGTACGGCTTCGTCCAGCAGGAAGGCACCCGCTCCGCCGCACAGCGCCACCGACTGTATGGGCCGCCCCAGCAGTTCGTTGTGCTGCAGGCACTCGATGTGGAACACGTCCTTGATGCGTTGCAGGAAGGCCAGCGAGTCCTCGGCCGCAGGCAGGTAGCCCAGCAGTCCGCTCCCGGCCGTCACACGGCGGTCGCCCACCGCCACCTCGTGCGGCTGCATCATCCCCACGTCCACCAGTCCCAACTTCTCCGCAATGCGGTAGTTCACGCCGTCCTCGGCGTTGTCCAGGTTGGTGTGGGCAGCATAGATGGCGATGTCGTTCTGTATGGCCATTCTGACGCAGCGCTCCACCTGCGTCCCCTCCGTCACCCTCCGCAGGGGGCGGAACAAAAGGGGATGATGACTGACTATGAGGTTGCATCCCAAGTCGATGGCCTCACGGATGACCTCTTCGGTCACATCCAAACACAACAATGCCCCTGAGGCTTCCTGCTCCGCTGTCAACCCAATCTGCAGACCAGCATTATCGTAACTCTCCTGCAGCGGCAACGGCGCAAAACGTTCAAGGGCGCTAATTATTTCCTTTATTTTCACGCTGTATGAAGTATGTCAGGTGCAAAGGTAGTGCAAAACAACCGAAATGCCAAATATTTTGAGCATTTTCGGATGTCGAAGCCCAAAAACGGCACACTCAGCACTGATTTCCGACGCCTCACAGAAGGCACCGCTACCCAGCAGTTCGTCCGCCCGTCTCCTTCTCTGTCACCGTTTCACGTTTTCTTATATTAATCATATTCCTTCGGTTGAGGTTATTCATGGTTTCTGCTTACAAAGATAATGAATATCTTTCAGCAAACATAATTATTCCCCGAATTAATTTCCTCACAAGCCTCGTAAAGGGAAGAATAGCGCCGCGTGCAAAAAATGAGTTCCACGCATGGAACTGATGAGTTCCACGTGTGGAACTGACGAGTTCCATGCGTGGAACTTATTTGTGACACGGGTGTCACACGTTGAAAGGTCACACCAGTCTGTAGATCAGGGGGATGAGGAAGACGGAGAGGACGAAGACGATGATGTTCATGGGCAGGCCCACCTTGACGAAGTCGGTGAACCGATAGCCGCCGACGCCCTGCACGATGAGGTTGGTCTGATAGCCGATGGGGGTGCTGAATGCCGACGAGGCGGCGAAGCAGACGCAGACGACGAAGGGCATGGGGTTGGCACCGAGTTTCTCCGACACGGCCAGGGCCAGGGGGAAGGCCAGGGCTGCTGCGGCGTTGTTGGTGATGAGTTCGGTGAAGACGTTGGTTATCAGGAACAGGGCGGCCAGGATGATGTAGATGCCCCAGCGGCTCTGGCCGACATCGTCGGTGAGGGCGATGATGTAGGAGGCCACGAAGTCGGCAAAGCCGGACTTGGTCATGGCTGTGCTGATGGCAAAGGCGCAGGCGATGGTGATGAGGACGTCCCAGGAGAGGTACTTGGTGTACTTGCGGGGCGAGAACATGTGGGTCCAGGCCATGATGACGGTGGTGAAGCAGGCGAAGAAGAACATGTCGAGTTTGATGAAGCGGAAGTGGTCGGTGACGATGGGCAGTTCGCCCACGGTGGCCCCGATAATCATGGTGATGAGTAGGCCGAGCGCCAGCCAGCGTTTCCGGGTGCCCATGGGTGGCTCGTAGTCGCCCATGCGGTTTATCATCCAGAAAACCTTGCTCTCGCCCCACGTCTTCTTGAAGTCCTCGGGGGCGTCGACGATGAGGGTGTCCTCGTGGGTCATCGGCATGTTCATGTAGTCGCCCTCCACGATGGCGCCGCTGCGGCTGATGGCGCGCACGTGAGCCCCGTAGCGACGGTAGAAGTCGAACTCGCGCAACGACTTGCCCAGGCCCGGGAAGCGGTTGCCCAGCATCACCTCGTGGCGCACCATGCCCGGGGCAATGCTCATCTCCTCGGCCTCCTCCTCGGCCCGGCGATTGTCGGGCAGGAGGTAGCGCGAGAAGAAGATGAGGTAGATGAGGCCCACGACGGCGATGATGACGCCCACCTTCGAGAGTTCGAACATGTGCATGCCGTCGACGCCGTAGCGGACCAGTATGCCCTCGATGGCGCCGTCGGTGTCGGCCAGTTCGTGCATCTCGTCCTTGTACTCCTGCAGGAGCATGCCGTGCAGAACAAGGTTAGTGGTCGTGCCAATGAGGGTGCAGATGCCGCCGATGACGGTGGCGTACGACAGGGGGATGAGGAACTTCGTCGGGGGCAGGTGCATCTTGCGCGCCCAGTTCTTGATCATGGGGGCGAAGATGACCACCACCGGCGTGTTGTTGAAGAAGGCCGAGATGAAACTGACCACGGGATAGAACCGCAGGCCGGCCTTCGTGACGGTGACGTTCTTCGTGGGCAGCATGCGGTAGACGATGCGCTCCAGCAGGCCGCTCTTGCGCACGCCTTCGCTGACCAGATAGAGCAGCGCCACGGTGATCATACCCTTGTTGGAGAAGCCCTTGAGGGCCTCCTCGGGGTTGATTATGCCCGCACAGAGCAACACGACGACAGCCGTGAACAATATCAAACCGGGGCGCAGACACTCGCGCATCAAGGCAACGAGCATGAACACCAGCACCACCGCAACAAGTATGGCCTGTATTCCCATCCCTTCAACTATCAACTTTCAACTTTCAATTTTCAACTCACTTGTATTCCTCCCACGACTTGATGGCCAAGTCCTCGGGCCGTATGGTGCAGAAGGCCTGAATGAAGGCTGCTGCCAGGCGGCTGTTGGTGAGGAGGGGTATGTTCAGGTCGACTGCCGTACGGCGAATCTTGTAGCCGTTGGTCAGTTCGCCTGCCGAGAGGTCCTTCGGGATGTTCACCACCATGTCTATCTTGCGTTCGTGCATGAGGTCGAGCGCCTGAGGCTGCTGGTCGGCGTCGCTGGGCCAGTGTACCAGGGTGTTGGGGATGCCCTGTTCGGTCAGGTAGCGGCTGGTGCCTCCGGTGGCGTAGATGGTGTAGCCGTGTTCGTGCAGCATGCGGGCTGCATCCAGCATGGCGGCCTTCTCCTTGGCACCGCCCGTAGAGAGCAGGATGCTCTTCTCCGGTATGCGATGGCCTACGGAGAGCATGGCCTTCATGAGGGCGCAGTTCGAGTCGTCGCCCAGGCAGCCCACCTCGCCCGTACTGCTCATGTCGACGCCCAGCACGGGGTCGGCCTTCTGCAGGCGGTTGAACGAGAACTGACTGGCCTTGATACCCACGTAGTCGAAGTCGAAGAAACTCTTGTGCAACTTCTCGACGGGCAGACCCAGCATGACGCGGGTGGCCATCTCGATGAGGTTCACCTTCAGCACCTTGCTGACGAAGGGGAACGAGCGCGAAGCACGCAGGTTGCACTCGATGACCTTGATTTCGTTGTCGCGAGCCAGATACTGGATGTTGAAGGGGCCGGAGATGTTCAGTTCCTGAGCGATGCGGGCCGATATCTTCTTGATGCGGCGGACGGTCTCGACGTAGAGTTTCTGCGCCGGGAACTGGATGGTGGCATCGCCCGAGTGCACGCCGGCAAACTCTATGTGCTCCGATATGGCGTAGGCAATGATTTCGCCGTTCTTGGCCACAGCGTCCATCTCCACCTCCTTGGTGTTCTGCATGAACTTGCTGATGACCACGGGGTGCTTCTTCGAGACGTTGGCGGCCAGCATCAGGAAGCGTTCCAGTTCCTCCTGGTTGGAGCAGACGTTCATGGCTGCACCCGAAAGCACATACGAGGGACGAACCAGCACGGGAAAGCCCACTTTATCGATGAACTTGTTGACGTCCTCCATCGTGGTCAGGGCGCTCCATTCGGGCTGGTCAACACCGATGCGGCCCAGCATGGCGGAGAACTTCTCGCGGTCCTCGGCATTGTCGATGTACTTGGCCTGCGTGCCCAGGATGGGAACCTTCTGGGCATCGAGTTTCAGGGCCAGGTTGTTGGGTATCTGTCCGCCGGTGCTGATGACAACGCCCTTCGGTGTCTCCAGTTCCACGATGTCCATCACGCGCTCGTAGGTCAGTTCGTCGAAGTAGAGGCGGTCACACATGTCGTAGTCGGTGGAGACGGTCTCGGGGTTGTAGTTAATCATGATGCCGCGATAGCCCTCCTTGCGGATGGTGTTGAGGGCCTGGACGCCGCACCAGTCGAACTCGACGCTGGAGCCGATGCGATAGGCACCGCTGCCCAAGACGACGATGCTCTTGCCGTCGCGCTCGAAGCGGATGTCGTGGGCCACGCCGTTGTAGGTGAGGTAGAGGTAGTTGGTCTGGGCGGGATATTCGGCGGCCAGCGTGTCTATCTGCTTCACGACGGGCAGGATGTTCAGTTTCTTGCGGTACTGGCGCACCAGGTTCACGGCGTCCTCCATGTCCATCTGCTCCTCCATGCCTACGGCACGCGCAATCTGGAAGTCGGTGAAACCGTAGACCTTGGCCGTGCGCAACAGTTCGGCGTCGAGATGTTCCAGGCCCTTGCACTCGTGCAGGCGGTCGTCGATGCTGCGGATGTGCTGCAACTTGTAGAGGAACCACTTGTCAATCTTCGTCAGTTCGTAGATTTGGTCGATGGTGTATCCCTGACGCAGAGCCTTGGAGATGACCAGCACGCGCTTGTCGGTAGGTTCGTGCAGGGCGCTGTCGATGTCGCTGATTTCCAACTCCTTGTTCTCCACAAAGCCGTGCATCCCCTGCCCTATCATGCGCAGGCCCTTCTGTATGGCCTCCTCGAAGGTGCGACCGATGGCCATGACCTCGCCGACGCTCTTCATCGACGAACCCAACTCGCGGTCCACACCGCGGAACTTGCCGAGGTCCCAACGCGGCATCTTGCACACCACGTAGTCGATGGCGGGTTCGAAGAAGGCGGTGGTGGTCTTCGTCACGGAATTCTTCAGGTCGAACAGGCCGTAGCCCAGTCCCAGTTTGCAGGCAACGAAGGCCAAGGGATAGCCGGTGGCCTTGCTGGCCAGTGCCGACGAACGGCTCAGGCGGGCATTGACCTCGATGACGCGATATTCCTCGCTCTGGGTGTCGAAGGCAAACTGGATGTTGCACTCGCCCACGATGCCGATGTGGCGGATGATGCGCAGGCTGAGTTCGCGCAGTTTCTGCACCTCGTGGTTGGTGAGCGTCTGGGCCGGTGCCACGACGATGCTCTCGCCGGTGTGTATGCCCAGGGGGTCGAAGTTCTCCATGCTGCACACGGCGATGCAGTTGTCGAAGCGGTCGCGCACGACCTCAAACTCTATCTCCTTCCATCCCTTCAGGCTCTTTTCCACCAGCACCTGGGGCGAGAACGAGAAGGCCTTCTCGGCCAGTCGGTTCAGTTCTTCCTCGTTGTCGCAGAAGCCCGAACCCAGTCCGCCCAAGGCGTATGCGGCACGTATGATAACGGGATAGCCCAGTTCGCTGGCTGCCCGGCGGGCCGACTCGATGTCCTCGCAGGCGTGGCTCTTGATGGTGTCGACGTTGATTTCATCGAGTCGCTCCACGAAGAGTTCGCGGTCCTCCGTGTCCATGATGGCCTTGACGGGCGTGCCCAGCACCGTCAGGTCGTACTTGTCCAGCACGCCGCTCTTGTAGAGCGACACGCCGCAGTTCAGGGCTGTCTGGCCACCGAAGGCCAGCAGGATGCCCTGCGGGCGCTCCTTCTCGATGACCCGCTCCACGAAGTACGGAGTGACGGGCAGGAAGTAGATGTGGTCGGCAACGCCTTCACTGGTTTGCACGGTGGCGATGTTGGGGTTGATGAGCACCGTCTCGATACCCTCTTCCTTGAGTGCTTTCAGGGCCTGCGAACCGCTGTAGTCGAATTCGCCTGCCTCGCCTATCTTCAGGGCACCAGAGCCCAGCAGCAGGACTTTCTTGATATGATTGGATGGCATAATTATAAAAGTTTCACGAGTTTGTCAAATAAATCTTCTGCATCTACGGGGCCGGAACAGGCTTCGGGGTGGAACTGTGCCGAGAACCAGGGCTTCTGCTTGTGGCGGATGCCCTCGTTCGAGCCGTCGTTCATGTTCACGAAGAGCGGTTCCCAGTCGGCAGGCAGCGTCGTGTCGTCAACGGCATAGCCGTGATTCTGGCTGGTGATGTAGCAATGCGTGGTGCCCACCTGGCGCACGGGTTGGTTGTGGCTGCGGTGGCCGTACTTCAACTTATATATCTTGGCACCGGCTGCCTTTGCCAGCAACTGGTTGCCCATGCAGATGCCCATGCAGGGACGCACAACGGGATTGGCCAGGAACTTGCGGATGTTCTCGACCGTCTTCTCGCAGATGTCGGGATTGCCGGGACCGTTGGCCAGGAAGAGGCCGTCGAACTCCATGTCGTTGAAGTCGTAGTCCCAGGGCACGCGCACGACATCGACACCGCGAACCAGCAGGCAGCGGATGATGTTCTCCTTCACGCCGCAGTCCACCAGCACGACGCGCTTGGCATCGGGCTTGCCGGAGCGGTAGGTGATAATCTCCTTGCAACTCACCTCCTCCACGAAGTTCACGCCTTCGTACTCGGCCGTGGGGATGTTGTCGGGTTCGTCGTCGAAAAGTATCTTACCCATCATCACACCGTTTTCGCGCAGCACCTTCGTCAGTTCGCGGGTGTCAACGCCCGTGACACCTACCACCTGTTCGCTCTTCAGCCAGCCGGCCAGCGTCTGCTTGGCATTCCAGTGGCTATATTCGGTACTGTAGTCGGTGACTACGATGGCTCGCGGATGAATGCTGGGGCTCTCCATGTAGGTAGTGAGCCCATTGGGCTCTGTTGACAACTCGGGAACGCCGTAGTTCCCCACAAGCGGATAGGTCATGACCATGATCTGGCCCTCGTAGGAAGGGTCGGTCAGGCTCTCTGGGTAGCCCATCATGGCCGTGTTGAACACAACCTCACCGGCCACTGGTTTCTCGTATCCGAAGGATGTCCCATGGAACTTTGTCCCGTCATCCAACAACAATGTTACTTTTCTCATACAATTCTTTTATAATTGTTTTCGTAATACTCTATAAATGCCTGATTCAGCAGTCTCAGTCCGCCCGGCGTGGGATAGTCGCCGCTGAAGTACCAGTCACCCTGGTGGTTGGGACAGGCCTTGTGCAGGCCTTCGAGACTCTGATATACAATCTCTATGGGTGTCGTGATGCCCTCGGGACGGAGCATCTCCACCATCTTGCGGCTGATGTCTTCGTCGGTGAACGGGGCGTAGATGTCCCTGACGTAGTTCTGCATCTGCTCCTTGGGCAACGTGCGCTGTGCCATACACGAACGGTAGACGTCGTCGATGCGTGCCCAGTCGCCCCGCTCGATGAGCAGTTCGATGGCGGCCCGGAAGGCGATGAATTCCTCCATGTGGGCCATGTCGATGCCGTAGTAGTCGGGGTAGCGCACCTGGGGCGAACTGCTGACAAGGACTATCTTGCGAGGGTGCAGGCGGTCCAGAATGCGGATGATACTCTCCTTCAGCGTGGTGCCGCGTACGATGCTGTCGTCGATGATGACCAGGTTGTCCTCATAGGGCACGATGGAGCCGTAGGTGATGTCGTAGACGTGTGCCGCCAGGTCGTTGCGGGTGTTGCCTTCGGTGATGAAGGTGCGCAGTTTGATGTCCTTCCACGCCACCTTCTCGGAGCGGACGTACATGCTGAATATCTGCCGTATCTCCTGTTCCGTAGGCTGGTGGTCGCGCGTTAGGGCCATCAGGGCTTGTATCTTCTGCTGGTTGAGTTGCTTGATGAAGCCGCGTACCATGCCGTAGTAGGCCACCTCGGCCGTGTTGGGGATGAAGGAGAAGACCGTGTGTGCCACGTCGCCGTCGATGGCCTGCGTGATGCGTTCGGTCAGTTGCTCGCCCAGGTTCTTCCGTTCCTCGTAGATGTCCTGGTCGGAACCGCGACTGAAGTAGATGCGTTCGAACGAGCAGGCCATCTTCTTCTGGGCCGGAATGATTTGCGACAGCGACACCTGTCCTGCGGCATTCATCACCAGTGCTTGGCCGGGTTCCAGTTCCTTCACGTCGCCTATCTCCAGGTCGAATGCCGTTTGCAGCACGGGGCGCTCCGAGGCCAGAGCCAGCACTTCGTCGTCCTCGTACCAGAAGGCGGGACGTATGCCCCAGGGGTCGCGCATCGAGAACATCTCGCCGCTTCCCGTCATGCCACAGATGACGTAGCCGCCGTCCCACAACGGCGCTGCTGTGCTGAGCACGTTGCGCATGTCGATGTGTTGCTCGATGTAGCGGGTGATGTCGCGTCCGTGCAGGTCGTTCTCCAGGGCAATGTTGAACAGGCGCTCGCTCTCGCGGTCCAGCCGGTGACCCAACTGTTCAAGCAGGATGAAGGTGTCGCTGTAGACGCGCGGATGCTGCCCGAAGGAGGATATGGCCTCGAATATCTCGTCGACATTGGTCAGGTTGAAGTTGCCGCAGAGGCACAGGTTCTTAGCCCGCCAGTTGTTGCGGCGCATAAACGGATGGACAAAAGAAAGGGCACGCTTCCCGGTGGTTGAATACCGAAGGTGCCCCATATAAATCTCTCCCGCAAAGGGAATGTTCTTCTTGGCATAACTGGCGTCGGTGAGCAGGTCGTGTGGAATGTCCTTGAACTGGCTGTGGACGGAGGCGAAAATCTCGCCGATGGCTCCGCTGCCCATTGCACGTTCGCGGAACATGTATTCCGTGCCGGGCTCCGACTCCATCTTGACGCACGCCAGTCCTGCTCCCTCCTGTCCGCGGTTGTGCTGCTTCTCCATCAACAAGTAGAGTTTGTTGAGGCCATACATCCACGTCCCGTATTTCTGCTGATAATACTCCAGAGGTTTCTTCAGGCGAATCATCGCCACACCACACTCGTGTTTCAACGGCTCCATTGGCTGTCAAGTAATTTATGTATGCTTAAATCGCGTGCAAAGATACATAAAAAAAGCGAAATTATCACTAATTCCGCTCTTTTATTTACAAAATATTCGCATTTCTCTTGGATTACAAGAATTCTTTCACGATTTCCTCCGTCCGATTCCACAACTCGTCCATTTGTTTGTGGTGCTCGTACTTGTCGCCCAGATTGACGATGTGGTTCGAACGGTTGAACGTTCCCGTCTGTCCGGCCTTGTCTTCGTCCAGCAGCAGGTGGATGGCTGTGTCGGCTCCCTGTCGGGGTGTGCGGATGCAGGGACGGAAGATGAGGTCGGTGATGGGGTCGAAGAACATCTGCATGCGTATGATACCCGTCGACACGATGCCCGGGTCAACAGCATTCACCGTGATGCCGCGGTCCTTGATGCGACGGGAAAGGTCGATGGTGAACAGCGTAATGGCCAGTTTGGTGTTGTTGTAGACGGGTATGCGCCAGAACGAACCCTTGCGGCCCTTCTCGAAGAACTCGGGAAAGTCGAGGTGGCCAAAGCGGTAAACCAGCGAGGCCATGTTCACGATGCGGCTACCCTCCTTCATCAGGGGCAGCAACAGCCGCGTGAGCAGGTAAGGCCCCACGTAGTTGACACTGACCGTGCGCTCCAGACCGTCCACCGTGATGTGGCGGCCTGTCTCCATCGTTCCGGCATTGTTCATCAGAAGGTCGACGTGGTCGAAACGCGACTTCACCTCATCGGCAAACCGGCGCACGGCTGCCAGGTCGGCCAGGTTGAGGGCCATGAGTTCGATGTCCTTGCTGCCCGTCTCGGCCATCAACTGTTCCATTCTTTTCTTGGCCAGTTTGGGGCAGTAACAGGCCATGATGGTGTGGTAGCCCTGCTGGACCACCGCCTTTGCTTCCTCGTAACCCATGCCGCCGTCGGCACCGGTGATTATTGCTACTTTCATTGGTTTTGTTCTTTTTCTATTCGTTCTATTTCGCGTTGCAGGTCGTTGGGCAGCGTTTCATTAAGATGCTGATGACAAGCCATTTCCGAAGTGTACATTCTACCGATACAGTAATTGCTGTGCCGACAACCGCAGCGGTGGTGCGGGTCGTCCTTCAGACGGTTCACGAAGTCCGGTTCGTTCAACAGCGAGCGGGCCATCTGCACGGCCTCGAAGCCGTGGGAGAGCACCTCGTTGATCTTGTCGCCGCAGACCAGTCCGCCCACGTAGATGAACTTCATGTCGGGCATGGCCTGGCGGAACTTCAGGGCGTCCTCCAGGAAGAAGGCTTCCTGGTAGGGCACGGTGCGGGTCATGATGTTGCGCACGAAGGGCTTGAACGAGCGGATGCTGTACTTCAGCCAAGGTTTGTCCATGTAGTGCGTCATTGTCTGCAAGGGCAGTTCGCCACGCATCACGTACATGGGCGTGGCGCTCACCAGTCCGCCACTCAACACCAGGGCATGTGCACCCAGTTCCTGCAGGCGACGGGCCACGGGGATGCTGTGCTCCTCCAGCGAGACGCCATGCTTCAGTCCGTCGCGCATGTTCATCTTGCATACGACGGCCATATCGTCCTTGGCTGCCTTCATCACTTCCTCCATGCACATGGTCATGAAGCGCATGCGGTTCTCCAGCGAGCCGCCGTACTCGTCCGTGCGGTGGTTGAAGTAGGGATTCAAGAACTGGTCTATCAGGTAACCGTGTCCGCAGTGTATCTCCACCTCGTCGAATCCGGCCTCGCGGGCCAGGTTCACGGCATCGCCAAACTTCCGGGCCAGCGGTGCCAGTTCGTCCTTGCGCAGGCCGCGCACGATGGTGGGGCTGTAGAGGTTGAATCCGTTCGAAGCCCCCACGGGAATGCAGCCGCAGATGGCCTTGTGGCTCATGTTGCCGCAGTGGCCGAGTTGGATGCCTGCTGCAGCGCCTTCCTTGTGGATGCCGTTGGTCAGGCGACGCAGGCCGGGAATGATTTCCGGCTTCATCACCAGTTGGCGGTCGAACGACAGTCCGCTCTCCGTCACTGCCGCGTAGGCCACAGTGGTCATACCCACGCCGCCACGAGCCACACTGGTGTGATAGTCGTAGAGCATCTGCGAAGGTTCGTGCCCGGGGCACATGCTCTCGAATGCCGCACTGCGAATGGTGCGGTTTCTCAGTGTAAGAGGCCCGATATGAGCCTCCGTGAATATTTTGTTATCCATATAGTACTAATAGATAAATGGCAGGATTCGTTTGCGCTTGCCCACGGCCTCGTTGCCGAACTCCTTCCTATATTTAATATGTATCGCGTGCGCGCGAGGCACCAGGTTGGCCGCCGTCCAAAGCGGGAAGACCCAGGCCACGGGCGTTGCGGCAGCCAGTGCAAAGCCTACCCACTCCATCAGTTCGCCCAGGTAGTTGGCCGATGTGACGTAGCGGTACATGCCGCCCTGAGGCAGGTAGTGGCGCGTGTCGCCTGGCTTGCGCAGGTGGCGGATGACGTGGTCGGAGTGCCAGTTCACGGCCAGCCCCACGACGAAGAGTGCAATGCCGCAAATGGCATTCCAGTGGGTCAGATAGTGGACACCCTCCTGAAAGTCAGGGTTCGGAAACCAGTACAGTCCCCCGCCCTGCATCAGCCCGTTGATGACGTTGAACGTCACGCCCATGAGTATGATGGCAATGGGCATCTTGCTGCGCCCCGTCATGAGCCAGGGGAAGACGAAGGAGCGCTGGAAATAGTGCAGTTCGAACAAGAGGAACAAGAGGAACTCCGGCACGTGCCACTTGGCATCGGAACGGCTCCAGATGTAGAGCATGACCAAGAACACGGGAGCCTCCATCACGGTCCACGCCACCTTGTTGTTGATGCTCCATCCCCACTGCTTCGTACGGAATTGGCCATAGCCGGCCTTCACGAAGTATAGACTGATGAAGACCACGACAGCCATCGCCGTCATGCCCCATATCAGGTAGTTGAATATTTCTTGAGTCATCGTAGCATAATTGCAAAATCTCGACAAAGTTACGAAAATTTTGCGAGATACGAGTCACAAGATGCTAATTATTTTCCTTCCTGCGAAAGAGATGGAAGTTCTGCAAGAGGTGATTGCGGCGCTCCAGCAGGCATAAATCGAGGAACAGGAAGACGAGAGCCAGGATGAGGAAACCCTGATACTGCTCGTCGAATTCGCTGTAGACCTGACTCTCAAGTTTGGCCTTGGCCAGTTTGTCGACGTACTTCGAGAGTTCCTTCTGTGCCGAACTGCTGTTGTCGACATAGATGTAGGCACCGTTTCCGGCCTGGGCTATCTGGCGACACATTTCTTCGTTGAGGCGCGACACGATGGGATTGCCCTGTTCGTCGATGAAGTACTGCGTAGTGCCGGGTATGGGCACATGGGCGCCATCGGGCGAACCCACACCGAGCACATAGACGTGAATGCCGCGCTTGGCAGCGTCCTTTGCCGCCTCCACGGCTCCGCCCTCGTTGTCCTCACCATCGGTGATGAGGAAGATGGCCCGCGAGATGTCCTTCTTCTGCGTGAACGACTTTGCCGCCAGACTGATGGCGGTGGCAATGTCCGTACCCTGTGTGGCAATCATCGAGGGGTCGATGCCGTCGAGGAACATCTTCGCCGAAACGTAGTCGTTGGTGATGGGCAACTGCACAAAGGCCTGACCGGCATACACCACAAGGCCGACCTTGTCGTCCTTCATCTCGTCCACCATATTCGAAACGAGCATCTTCGACTTGTCCAGTCGGGAAGGGCGCACATCGCTGGCCAGCATGGAGTTGCTGACGTCCATAGCGATGATGGCCTCGATGCCGTTGCGCTCGGTGGTGTCGATTTTCGTGCCGAACTGCGGACGGGCGGCAGCAATGATGAGCGAGGCCAGGGCCAACAGCAAGAGCCACACCTTCACCTGCGGACGCCAGGCGGAGACGTCAATCATCAGTTCCTGCAGCAGGGTCGGGTCGCCATACGTCCGAAGACGACGCTTGCGGCGGTAGTTGCTGTAATAATATAGGACAGCCAACAGAGGGATGACTATCAGGGCATACAGGTATAACGGGTTTTCGAATCTAAACACGGTGTAATTTACAATTTAACAATTTACAATTTTCTTACGGCACACGCTTCAGTATGGTCAGGCGAAGCAGCAACTCCAGCAACAGGCACAGGACGGCCCCCAAGGCAAAAGGCACGAAGGCCTCGTAGCGCTTGGTGAACTTCTTCACGTTGAGTTTCGTCTTTTCCAGTTTGTCAATCTCTTGGTACACCTCGTGCAGGCTCTTCGTGTCCCTGGCCCGATAGAACTCGCCATCGGTCTTCTGGGCAATGGCCTGCAGCGTCTTGGTGTCTATCTCCACCGGCACCTGGATGTACTGCACGCCACCGGCCACCTGCATCGGATAGCGGGCCAGTCCGTTGGTACCCACGCCGATGGTGTAGACGCGGATGCCAAAACTCTTGGCTATCTCGGCTGCAGTCAGGGGCGATATGTCGCCGCGATTGTTCGAGCCGTCGGTGAGCAGGATGATGACCTTACTCTTGGCCTTCGAGTCCTTCAGTCGGGCCACGGCCGAGGCCAGCCCCATACCGATGGCCGTTCCGTCCTCAATCATCCCCTTCGCCGTCATGTCGCACTGCATGCCCTGCAGCATGTTGACGAGTACGGCGTGGTCCACCGTCATGGGGCACTGGGTGAAGGCTTCGCCGGCAAAGAGCGTCAGGCCGATGTTGTCGTTCGGGCGCCCCGAGATGAACTCGATGGCCACCTCGCGAGCCGCCTTCACACGGTTGGGACGGAGGTCTTCGGCCAACATGGAGGTTGAGACGTCCATGCAGAGCATGATGTCGATGCCCTCGACGTCGGTCTGCTTCCAGTTGTTGGTGGTTTGCGGACGTGCCAGGGCGATGACGGCCAGCACGATGCAGGCCAGCCTGAGCAGGAAGGGGGCATGGATGAGATACTCCTTCCACGAACGGCGCACGCCCTGGAAGGCATACGTGCTGCTCACCTGCAGGACAGGATGCGAACGGCGCCACCTGAGCACGTACCATACGATATAAGGTACGAGCAGGCCCAGCAGGATAAAATATAAAGAATTTGCAAATGTCATCGTAGTAAGTCAATAATTCTATAGATTACCCATCCCAGAAGCAAGGTGCCGACCGTGACGGCAAGGCCAATGGATATGCGCATGGCCCACAGGCTGGCGCGCTGGCGCTTGGCCTCCGGCGTAACGATAATCTCCTCCTGGGGCTGATTCGGGTCTTCCTCCTGTTTCGTTTGGTTGATGTATTCCAGGGCCGTCATCAGGTTGGCATCGTTCTCGTTGATGAGTGTCGTCCACTTGGCAAACTTCACGAGGTCGGCCGTCTGGAACAGTTCACGCAGTTCCGCCAGGGCCTCTTCGTCGTTTTCTTGCGTCAGGCGTTCGATGATCTCGCCACTGGTCATTTCCATCGCATTGAAGCCGTAGCGCTCCTGGATGTAGGTGCGCAGGGTATCGGTCAACTGGGTGTAGTACTCCTTCGAGTCCTCCTGTGCCCAGGTGCGCTCCGTCTTGATGCGCTCTATCTCGCCCAGAGCCACCTTGTGTGCAGGCAGTTTGCGCTTGCGGCGAATGATGCGTATGAGGGGTTTGCCGTAGTAGAGGGCCAAGGCCAGATACAACGCACAGCCGCTAAGCAGGAGGAACAGCACATAGCACCAGATGACGGGTTTCCAGTCGTCCCACGAGAAGGGGGCGTTCATCACGTCCTTGGGGCCAAAGAACTGGTCGACATGAACGGTGTCCACGTCCATTGTATAGACCTTCAGTGCCAGGTTCTTGGTCTCGTACTCCTTCCCGTCCACGCGCACCTTCATGGGTGGGATGTAGTAGAACGACGAGTCCCAGGCTGTCACGATGTATTTCCGGCTGACCTGCATGCGCTTGCCTTCGTTCAGTCGGGTGGTGTCTGCGGCCTGCATCTGCACCAGTTCCACGCCCGGAACCAGTTCCTGCCCCTTTTGCAGAACGGGCAGTTCCACCGCCGACTTCGCATTGCAACTGACGTCTATCGTAATGCCCGTCTGCTCGCCCACCAGCATCTGCATGCTGTCGATGCGTGCCTCTACGGTGACCTGGGCACTTACGTAAATGAGAAAATGAGAAAATGAGAAAATGAGAAATGATACGATTCTTTTCATCTTCAGTTTCGTTTTGCAAATAGGTTCATGAGGGCCGACACGTAGTCCTGGTCGGTGCGGACGCTGACGCTGTCGACATTGCTCCGCGTGAAGGTGTCGCGCAGGTATTCCGTACGCAGTCGCCACCACCGGTGCTGGGCCTCGCGCATCCGCCGGTCGCCGGTGTCGATGAAGCGTTCGAAGCCCGTCTCGGCATCGCGCACCTTCATCAGCCCCACGTCGGGCAGTTCCTCGATGCGCCGGTCGTAGACCTGAATGGCCACCACGTCGTGTTTGCGGTTGGCGATGGTCAGGGGCTGGCGGAAGTCGCGCTGGTCCATGAAGTCGCTGATGAGGAAGGCCGTGCACCGCCGCTTCAGGGCCTGCGTCAGGTACTGCGCCGCCATGCCCACGTCGGTTCGCTGGCTCTCGCCGTGGAAGTCGAGCAGTTCGCGAATGATGTACAGGATGTGCTTGCGCCCCTTCTTGGGCGGGATGAACTTCTCCACGCGGTCGGAGAAGAAGATGACGCCGATTTTGTCGTTGTTCTGTATGGCCGAGAAGGCCAGTGTGGCCGCAATCTCCGTCACCATGTCGCGCTTCATCATGCCCGCCGTGCCGAAGTGCAGCGACCCCGACACGTCGATGAGCAGCATCACCGTCAGTTCGCGCTCCTCCTCGAAGACCTTCACGTAGGGCTTGTTGAAGCGGGCCGTCACGTTCCACTCTATGTCGCGTATGTCGTCGCCGTACTGGTACTCGCGCACCTCGCTGAAGGCCATACCCCTGCCCTTGAAGGCCGAGTGGTACTCGCCCGCAAAGATGTTGCTGGACAGTCCTCGTGTCTTTATTTCAATCTTACGAACTCGTTTTAATATTTCAGATGTCTCCATCTTTTGAATTATGCATTATGAATTATGCATTATGAATTATCAAGGCACTTCTACCTTATTAATTATCTGGCTGACAATCTCCTCGCTCGTCACATTGTTGGCCTCGGCCTCGTAGGTCAGACCGATGCGGTGGCGCAGCACGTCGTGGGCAATGGCGCGCACGTCCTCGGGAATGACGTATCCGCGGCGCTTGATGAAGGCGTAGGCGCGGCTGGCCAGGGCCAGGTTGATGCTGGCGCGGGGCGAGGCGCCGAACTCGATGTAGTCCTTCAGTTCCTTCAGGCCGTACTTCTCGGGATAGCGTGTAGCGAACACCATGTCAGCGATGTACTGCTCAATCTTCTCGTCGATGTACACCTCGCGCACCACGGCGCGGGCCTCGCGGATGTCCTCCGTCTTCAGCACGGGGCGCACCCTGTTGTCCTCGCCGCTGATGTTCATGCGGAT
This sequence comes from Bacteroidaceae bacterium, assembly GCA_017444005.1. Classification (GTDB taxonomy): domain Bacteria; phylum Bacteroidota; class Bacteroidia; order Bacteroidales; family Bacteroidaceae; genus Physcousia. The sequence continues at coordinate 24,696 of JAFSXQ010000023.1, forward strand.
AATCTTCTTCTCCTCCTCCAGTTTGGGATAGTCGATGACCACCTTCAGCATGAAGCGGTCCACCTGTGCCTCGGGCAGCGGGTAGGTGCCCTCCTGCTCGATGGGGTTCTGCGTGGCCAGCACCAGGAATGGGTCGGGCAGTCGGTAGGTCTGCTTGCCGATGGTCACCTGGCGCTCCTGCATGGCCTCCAGCAGTGCCGACTGCACCTTGGCCGGGGCGCGGTTTATCTCGTCGGCCAGCACGAAGTTGGCAAACACGGGCCCCTGCTCCACCACGAACTTCTCGTCCTTCTGCGAGTAAATCATCGTACCGACGACGTCGGCCGGCAGCAGGTCGGGGGTGAACTGTATGCGGCTGAACCTGGCATCGACCAGTGCGGCCAGCGTCTTGATGGCCTGCGTCTTTGCCAGGCCCGGCACGCCCTCCAGCAGGACGTGCCCGTCGCTCAAGAGTCCTATCAACAGGGACTCCACCAGATGTTTCTGTCCCACAATCACTTGCGCCATGCCCGTCTGCAGGTTCGTCACGAAGGCGCTCTTCTGTTCTATCCGTTCGTTCAGTTCGCGGATATCAATTGCTTCTGCCATAATCTGTATCTGTTTTTTGTTACGTTTTTCCGATTCCGACCGCGAAGTTACTGCTTTTTGTCGTTTCTGCCAAACGAGAAGTCTTAAATAATATTAATGTAATAAAATAAGGGCGGTACGAAAAAAAGTTATAAGAATATTTGGCCGATTGGAAACAAATTATTACCTTTGCGCCCAGAAACGTAACAAAACGAAACGAGACATGCAGAACGGCACGCAGTTTTATGCTTACTTTTATTACTTTTACTTTAGCCATGAAGTGAAGCGGGACGACGTGCATGTAAATTGAAAATTGAAAATTAAAAGTTGAAAATTCATACAGACCCGCTTCCATGAAAAGGAGTGGGTCGTTTTTGTATAACATATATAACAGAGAATACATGAGAGTTGCCATACAGGGTATAAAGGGAAGTTTCCACGACATTGCCGCCCACCGCTACTTCGAGGGCGAGGAGGTGGAACTGGTGTGCTGCGACACCTTCGAACAGGTGTTCGACGAGATGAGCCGCGACCCGCAGTTGACGGCACTGGTGGCCATAGAGAACACCATTGCGGGCTCGCTGCTCCACAACTACGAACTGCTGCGCGAGAGCGGGGTGACCATAGTGGGCGAACACAAACTGCGCATCAGCCACTCCATCATGTGCCTGCCCGACGAGGGCTGGGACGACCTGACGGAGGTGAACACCCACCCCGTAGCACTGATGCAGTGCCGCGACTTCCTCAACCAGCACCGCCACCTGAAGAAGGTGGAGGTGAGCGACACGGCCGGGGCTGCGGCCGACATCAGCCGGAGCCAACTGCACGGACACGCGGCCATTTGCCACAAGGATGCGGCACGGATCTACGGCATGAAGGTGCTGCAGGAGGGCATCGAGACGAACAAACACAACTTCACGCGCTTCCTCGTCCTGGCCAATCCGCAGCAGGCCTTCGCCCTGCGCAACCTGCAGGAGGTGAACAAGTCGAGCCTCGTCTTCACCCTGCCCCACGAGGAGGGAAGCCTGTCGGCCATACTCTCCGTGCTGAGTTTCTACAAACTGAACCTGACGAAGATACAGTCGCTGCCCATCATCGGCAAGGAGTGGCAGTATATGTTCTACATCGACCTCTCGTTCACCGACTTCACACGCTATCGCCAGGCCATCAATGCCATCAGTCCGCTCACCCAGAATCTGAAACTATTAGGAGAATATAAAGATGGAAAACAAAGTATCTGACATACAGCCGGCCGACCGGTTGCAAAACGTACAGGAATACTACTTCAGCCGGAAACTGAAGGAGGTGGCCCGGATGAACGCGGAAGGCCAGGACGTCATCTCGCTGGCCATCGGCAGTCCCGACATGCCGCCCTCGGAGGCGACCGTCGAAGTACTATGCCGCGAGGCACGCAAGGCCGACACGCACGGCTATCAGCCCACCGTGGGCACACCCGAACTGCGAGGGGCCATGGCCGGATTCTACCGGCGGTGGTACGGCGTCGAACTCGACCCGCAGACCGAGATTCAGCCGCTCATCGGCTCGAAGGAGGGCATCCTGCACGTGACGCTGGCCTTCGTCAACCCGGGCGACCAGGTGCTGGTGCCCAATCCCGGCTACCACACCTACACGGCCCTGAGCCGACTGCTGGGGGCCGACATCGTGAACTACGACCTGCGCGAGGACAACGGCTGGCAGCCCGACTTCGACCAGTTGGAGGAAATCGTAAACCGGAAATCGTCACATTGTAAATTACTTTGGACCAACTATCCCAACATGCCGACGGGGGCCCGTGCCCAGCGCGAGACCTACGAACGGCTGGTCTGCTTCGGCCGTCGCCACGGCATCGTGGTCGTCAACGACAATCCCTATTCCTTCATCCTGAACCGGGAGGAACGGCTGAGCCTGCTGCAGGTGCCCGGCGCCAAGGACTGCTGCATCGAGTTCAACTCGATGTCGAAGTCGCACAACATGCCGGGTTGGCGCGTGGGCATGCTGGCCACGAACGCCGAGTTCGTCCGGTGGATTCTGAAGGTGAAGTCGAACATCGACTCGGGCACCTTCCGCCCCCTGCAACTGGCGGCAGCCGAGGCCTATCGGAACAGCGACGAGTGGCATCGGCAGGCCAACATCGAGACCTACGCCCGCCGTCGCCAGTTGGCCGAGGAGATTATGACCACCCTCGGCTGCACCTTCGACCCGCAGCAGGTGGGCATGTTCCTCTGGGGCCGCATCCCCGACCGGTACGCCGACGTGGAGCAACTGACGGAACGCGTCCTCCACGAGGCCCGCGTCTTCATCACCCCCGGCTTCATCTTTGGCTCGAACGGACAGCGCTACATCCGCATCTCGCTCTGTGCCAAAGAAGATAAATTCCAGACCGCACTCGAAAGAATTAAAGCAATACAATAAACTATGGATTTGGACTTATTACCATTGAACCTACCCAGCGACCTGAAACGCCCGTTCGTGATTGCCGGCCCCTGCTCGGCTGAGACGGAGGAGCAAGTAATGACCACTGCCCGCCAACTGGCCGAAAAAGGATGCCACATGTTCCGCGCCGGCGTGTGGAAGCCGCGCACCAAGCCCGGAGGCTTCGAAGGCAACGGCATCAAGGCCCTGCCCTGGCTGAAACAGGTGAAGGAGGAGACGGGCATGCTCACGGCTACCGAGGTGGCTAAGCCCGAACACGTGGAACTGGCCCTGGAGTACGGCGTAGACATCCTGTGGGTGGGCGCCCGAACGACGGTGAACCCCTTCGCCGTGCAGGAACTGGCCGACAGCCTCCGGGGCGTGGACGTGCCCGTGCTGGTGAAGAATCCCGTCAGCCCCGACCTGGAACTGTGGATTGGCGCCCTGCTGCGCATGAACCGCGCCGGCATCCGCAGGCTGGGAGCCATACACCGCGGCTTCACCAGCATCGACCAGCGCATCTACCGCAACACGCCGATGTGGCACATCCCCATCGAACTGCACCGCCGCATGCCGGGCCTGCCCATCGTCTGCGACCCCAGCCACATGGGCGGTCGGCGCGACCTCATCGCCCCCCTCTGCCAGCAGGCTATGGACATGGGCTTCGACGGTCTGCTCGTGGAGAGCCACTGTAACCCCGAGGAGGCCTGGAGCGACGCGTCGCAACAGGTGCTGCCCGACGTGCTCGACTTCATCATCGACCGCCTGGTCATCCGCGACAATGCCGAGATGACGGAGTCGCTGGCCAGCCTCCGGAAGCAAATCGACGAGATGGACACCCAGTTGATGGACCTGCTGACGAAGCGCATGCGCGTCTCCCGCGAGATTGCTACCTACAAGCGCGAGCACAACATGGCCGTCGTGCAGGCCACCCGCTACAACGAGATTCTGGACAAGCGCGGTGCGCAGGGTTCGCTCTGCGGCATGAGTCCCGACTTCGTGCGCCGCGTCTACGAGGCCATCCACGAGGAGAGTGTGCGGCAGCAGATGGAGATCATAAATAAATAAGAATGAAATGAAAATTTTAATATTGGGCGCCGGAAAGATGGGCAGTTTCTTTGCCGACGTACTTTCGTTCGACCACGAGACGGCGGTTTACGAGACCGATTCCAGGCGCATGCGCTTCCTATACAACACCCTGCGCTTCACCACGATGGAGGAGATTCGCGACTTCCGTCCCGACCTGGTCATCAACTGCGTCACGCTGAAGTACACGCTCGACGTCTTCCGCCAGGTCATCCCCTACCTCAGTCAAGACTGCATCATCAGCGACATCGCCAGCGTGAAGACGGGCTTGAAGGAGTTCTACGAGGAGACGGGCATGCACTACGTCTCCACCCACCCCATGTTCGGCCCCACGTTTGCCAACCTGGGGGCGCTATCGACGGAGAACGCCATCGTCATCAGCGAGGGCGACTACCTGGGGCGCGTCTTCTTCCTCGACCTCTACCGCCGCCTGGGCCTGAACGTCCACGAATACACCTTCGAAGAGCACGACGAGGCGATGGCCTACTCCCTGTCCGTGCCCTTCGTCAGCACCTTCGTCTTCTCCGCCGTCATGAAGCACCAGGATGCCCCCGGCACCACCTTCAAACGCCACCTGAAGATAGCCAAAGGCGTGCTCTCGGAAGACGACACGCTGCTGCGCGAGATACTGTTCAACCCGCGCACCAAGAGCCACGTCGAAGGCATACGTGCCGAACTGAAGAAACTCATCCAGATTATCGACGACCGCGACGAGGAGGCCCTGAACCGCTATCTCACGAAGATTCGCAACAACATTAAGTGAATTTTCGACAACGAATTAAACGATTAGTTTTTTCAACAACGAATTACACGAATTTTACGAATTGGCTACGCCCTCAATTACGCCGAAGGCTCTAATTCGTGAAATTCGTGTAATTCGTTGTTGAAAAAAAAACTGTGGCGGAAATCCGCCACAGCCTAATTGTCCTATTTGCCGTCCTGTTCGGTTATTTGATTTCAATCTGGCGGCTGACCTTCACTTCCTCTTTCTTCACCTTGGGCAGTGTCACGGTCAGGATGCCGTTCTCCACCTTGGCGGCGATGTTGTCCTTGTCCACGTCCTCGGGCAGCGTGTAGTTCTGCTGGTAGTTGGTGTACGAGAACTCGCGGCGCAGGTAGTGCTGCTTCTTGTCCTCCTCCTTGTGCTCCATCTTGTTCTCGATGGCTACGGACAGGTTACCGTCTTCGTTGATGTGCACGCGGCAGAATTCCTTCTTGATACCCGGTGCGGCCACCTCCATCGTGTAAGCCTCTTCGCTTTCCTTCACATTCACTGCCGGAGCAGTCACTTGGTTGTGCGGCATAACGTCGCTGTTGATGAAATCGTCGAACACTGTTGGGAACCAACTGTTTCTGAACATTACTGGTAACATGGTTTTGTCCTCCTATTAATTTAGTTTGTTAATGTTAATTGTTTCAATTTCTCGCTTGCCTCATCGGCTTACACCCTATAAGATACAACGGACGTGCCAAATCTGATTTTCGGGCAAATGGAGGCGACATTTTGGCCATTGAGGGGTAATTTTGGCACAAAAGGCAATAAAATGTCACATTTTCTTGTATATAATGCAATTTATCCATACCTTTGCAACAGTTTTTAACAAACCACTATTGTTTAACATTAAAACAAAAGTATTATGAAAAAGATTCTTATGATGGCTGTGGCCCTGGTGATGGCCGTTTCCGCAAACGCACAGAACCCCGAAAAGGGCCTGTCCTGGGGTGTTGAGACTGCTATCGGTACGGAATGGGAACTGGGCGTACGCGCACAGTACAACTTCAACCAGTACTTCGCTTGGGACGTGCTGAACGTTAAATACGCCTATGACTGGGATCGTACAAAGATCTGGGGTACTACCTTCAAGACTCACTGGAACGAGATCGCTATCACCACCGGTGTCCGTGGTTTCTCTCCCACCTTCTTCAACGACAGAATGAAGGCTTTTGCCAACTTCGACCTGGGTTACGGTGCCATGTTCAACAATGGTAACACGAACTGCTTCGCCATTGACTTCGGCGTAGGTCTGTATGTCTGGAAGGGCTTGTATGCAGGTTATGCTCTGGAGGCTCTCTGCAAGAACGGCAGCCACACCGATCACCTGCTTCGCATCGGTTACAACTTCACGTTCTAACCTTCAGCCCCAAACATCAAAAAAGAGAGGGTGTGTCATAATTCACGACATACCCTCTCTTTTTGTTTAAACAACGAATTAAACGAATTTCACGAATTTATAGAAATTTGATTATCTGTAATATAAAAATTCGTTTAATTCGTTTAATTCGTTTAATTCGTTGTTAAAAAATGATTTCAGTATTTTGACACTCCCTCTTTTTTATGTCTGGACTTTCATAAGTCTCTCGTTTTTTGTACCTTTGCACCGTAATTGATAATACCATCTATGTTAGGAACCATCACCAACACGTGCACCATCATCGTCGGCTCGCTCATCGGCGGTGCACTGAAGCGGGGCATACGGCCCGAGTGGCAGAGCGTGCTGTTCACGGCCATGGGACTGGCCTCGCTGGCCCTGGGCTTCAATGCCGTCTGCCGCAACATGCCCAATAGCGAGTACCCCGTCCTGTTCATCATCAGCCTGTCGGTGGGCGGCCTGCTGGGCACCATGCTCGACCTCGACGGCCGCTTCAAGCGACTGGTAGACAGTTTCTCCAAGCCCAACCAGTCTGTTCAGCCTAGTCCATCTAGCACATCTAGCCCGTCTAGTAGCCCCAGCCTGGCGCAAGGCCTCTCCACGGGCGTCCTGCTCTACTGTATCGGCACGCTCTCCATCGTGGGGCCCATCAACAGTGCCCTGCTGGGCGACAACACCTATCTGTTCACCAACGCCACGCTGGACCTGGTGACCAGTGCCGTCCTGGCCGCCACGTACGGGTTCGGCATGGTGCTGGCCGCTCCCGTCCTGTTCTGTTGGCAGGGCAGCATCTATCTGGTTGCCAAGTTCTTCGGCGACGTCATTTCCTCCACGCTCCTGTGCGAGATACAGATTGTAGGCGGCGTGCTCATCGTGGCATCGGGCCTGGCGCTGCTGAACATCAAGGACTGCAAGACGCTGAACCTCCTGCCCAGCCTCTTCGTGCCCGTAATCTACTTTCTGATTTTGGCCTTAGTATAAATTCGAAAATAAGATTAGTAATCTTTCACCGATAAGATTAGTAATCTTACGGCCATAAGATTAGTAATCTTCCAGCGATAAGATTAGTAATCTTATTTTGTCACGTCCCTAATCCAGCGAAACAGGTCGTCCAGATTGTAGTCGCCCTGGTGCGGACGATTCCACGGCAACAGGAAGTCCACGTCCCTACCCTCGTTCATCAATCGCGTGGCCAGGTTTATGGCGACGGGGAACGAGGTGTCGCGGTCGATGGCCCCGTGCCGGATGTACCAGTGGGGGGCGGTCGCGGCCTTAGGGTCGGCGATGTAGTTCATCGGGTTCATCATGCGGACGCGCTGCTGCAGGTCGGCACTTAATCCCGAGCCGGTGAAGTGCGCCGGCGTTCCCTCGGCATCACCGAAGACGCCACACTCGGGCGACGACAGTGTGTCGAAGGCCGGCGTCGGCTTCAGCGCCTGACGGCTGGCCACGTAGGTCAGATACTTCTCCATGTCGACGTCGGTCACGATATCCGTCCGTTGCGGTTTTGCCCTCACGTAGCGCGGGCCGCCGGGACGTGCAGGAGGCGTCGGGGGCATCACCGTCAGGAATTCGAAGCCCAACGAGTCGGGAATCTGGCCGCCCTCGTTGACGAAACGCTGTGCCGAAGCCACGAGGTACGACCGCACGTAGTCCATGTAGTTCTCGCTGGTCAACAGTTCGCCCGTTGTGGGATGGCGCAGGGCCAGTTGGTCGATGTACTGGTCGAACTGCCGGGCTATGGGGCGCACAGCCTCCGCATCCTCGCGCTGGTACAGGTAGGTCCACTCGTAAGCCATATCGGCATGGTCGAGGTCGGTTATCGGGCAGTAGCACACCGAGGCGAAGACGTTGTCCTTGGCCTTGGCGGCTCCCATCTGGGACAGGTAGGGCTCGTAGTCGGGATGATTGGCCGTGGCTCCCAGCAGGGCACTCATGGCTCCGCCTGCACTGGTGCCGTCCGTGATGATGCGTTCGGCCGAGCCCGCCATGCGTTTGTCGTTGTAGCGCAGATAGCGCACGGCAGCCTTCAGGTCGAGCAAGCCGCGCGGAGCCTTACCTGTGAAGCGACCGTCTTGCTCCGAGTTGTTGCCCCGACTGCCGGGGATGCACACGCACAGGCCCTCCTGCAGTGCGCGGCCCGTGGCATCGGTGCTGCTGGGCATCTTGGCCGTCGCGGCCATGTAGCCGCCCACGTAGGTGCGCAACAGGATGGGCGACTTCTGCGTAGCGCCCTCGGGAACAAAGAAGTTCAGCGTCTGGTACGTCGTGTCCTCGACGTTCGTCACGTAGCGGATGCCCGTGTAGGCCGTGTACCGGACCTTCTGCCCGTCGGGCATCGTCAGTTCCAGGCTCTCGCCCTGCGCCTGAAAGCGTAGAGGGTCGGTTTTCGCCGTTGCTGCCAATATCAGCAACGAAAGCATCGAAAGTATGAAAATACGTTTCATGGTCCTCGTCAAGTTTTCTGTTTTCACGATAAGGCTAAAATCAATTGCCGTCCGGCTTCACCAGGTCCACATGCTTGCTGTCGGTCCAGTGGAAGGTGTCGAAGGCATCGGGGTGCGACGGGTTGTAGCCGCGGGGATATTCGGGACGAAGGTATTGGACAAAGGGGATATTCTGCTGAATCAGCCCCTCGATAACACATTTGGCTATCTGATAAGCCCCGTAGGGATTGAAGTGAGTGTTGTCGGCAAAGGGTTTCGTCTGTCCGGGGTAACTGCCTGCGGGATAGTGGACAAAGGCCCGCTTCGAACCCTCCTCGCCCATAGCCTCGAAGAGTTCGCGCGTCATCTGATGCAGGTCGATGAGCGCACACTTCTCGCGCCCGGCCACCCAAGCCATTGCCTCGGGATAGTCGGCATGGGTCTCGCGGATGCGGCCGTCCTTGTCGAACGAGCGGCGCTGCGTGGGGGTGATGAAGATGGGGGTCGCGCCGCGCTGGCGAGCCTCGTCGACGAAGGTCTTCAGGGCCGTGGCGAAGTTGTAGTAGGCTCCCGAACCGGGCATTTTCTGCTTCTGGTCGTTGTGACCGAACTCCATGATGATGTAGTCGCCCGGCTTCATCATCGAGAGGCCCTTCTTCAGGCGCCCGACGCCGATGAACGTGCTGGCCGTCTCGCCACTCTCGGCCAGGTTGCAGAAGCAGACTTTATCGGTAAACCAGCGCGTTATCATCTGTCCCCACGAAGCCCAGGGCTCGTCGTCCTGGTCCACCACGGTCGAGTTGCCGCAGAGGAACACGGTGGGGGCCACGGTGTCGCGCTCGATGGTGATTTGCTGCACGGCCTGGCGGTCGCCGGTCACCTCCAGCGTGAGCAGGTCGTCCCAGTTCAGTTTGGTACGTTCGCGCTCCTTGATGCGCACGCTCTCGCGGTCGTTGATGCGTGGCGTGCGTTTGTTCACCAGGAAGGAGATGGTCTTCGTCTCCTTCTTCCGGGTGGGTTCGTTCTCGATGAACAGACGACGGCTCTCGGCTCTCACGGTCGTACTGCCTGCAAACTTCTTGTCACCCAGGGTCACGGTGACGCGATAGTTACCGTCGGGCACCTGGACGGAAGTGTAGTAACTGGGACACGAAAGGCTGTCGCGAAGGTTGAGCGTGATGGTTTGAGAGTGAAGAGTGAAGAGAGAAGAGTGAAGAATCAGAGTTACCAGTGCTATGCGTTTCATAATTCCTTAAAACTTAAATTCTTAAATTATTTAATGTTCCGTTCGTTAAGGGCCTGCACGTAACGGCGGGCGTTCTGCAGGTGCTCAGGATAGGTCCGCGCAAAGTTGTGTGTGCCGGAGAAGTCTTCCTTGGCACACATGTAGAGGTAGTCGTGGTGGACGTAGTCGAGCACCGCATCGATGCCGGCTATCGAGGCTATGCGTATGGGGCCAGGCGGCAACCCTACGTTGCGATAGGTGTTGTAGGGGCTGTCAATGGTGAGATGCTTCTGATAAATGCGGCGCAGGGAGAAGTCGCCCAGGGCGAACTTCACCGTCGGGTCGGCCTGCAGGGGCATCTGCTTGTGCAGGCGGTTAATGTACATGCCGGCCACCATCGGTTTCTCGCCGTTGTTAGCCGTTTCCTCGTCGATGATGCTGGCCAGTGTGGCCACCTCTTCGTGGCTCATGCCCAGTGTCTGTGCCTTGCGGTCGCGCTCGTCGTTCCAGAAGGCGTCGTTCTCGCGCTGCATGCGTTGCATCAGTTCGTCGAGCGACGTCGTCCAATACACTTCGTAGGTGTTGGGGATGAACAGAGCCGGGAGCGTCTGGCACGTGAGTCCGAAGCCTGCGACATACGAGTCATCGGCCCACGACTCGGCAGTCGCGAGCGAGTCCAACATAAGGTGGTGCGAGAGGTAACCGGCCAGGCGGTCCATCGTGCGCACGGAGGGGATGGTGAGCCGGACGGGCTCCTGCTGTCCGTTGCGCAGTCGACGGAAGAGCGTGAGCATGTTGTCGCCCCGCCGGATGACGTAGCGACCGGGGCGGACCTTGTATCCCAGTGTCTTGTCCAGCAAGGTGAAACCGAGCATCCGGCGCACGCCCTGCTCGGCAAGGTGGTGGCGAACGTTGGTTGTCGACTGTCCCGGATAGATGTAGACGTAGCGCTCATCTTCAGCAAAGCGCGTACAGACATTCAGCACTTGCATCGGCAGGGCCAGCACCAGACACACGCCCAGCAACAGGAGCGTCAGTAACAGTTTACGTTTCTTCGTCATGGTTCAGTCTTCCGCATCCTCCTTCCTGCCCTTCTGCTTCACTGTGATGGACGTGCTCACACCATTACTGGTGAGCACAATCTGTTCCTCGCGTTCGCCGTAGGTCGGATTGGGATCGAGGGTCAGTCCTACGCTGTGCGTCCCGGCTTCGCCTTGCAGGGCTGCCGGGTGCACGAAGGAGCCTTCGCTCAGCGCCCAACTGCCGTGCACCAAGAAACGCAGCGTGTCGGCAACCTGTGTGGCAGAGTCGGTCAAGAGGAAGGCAGCATCGGTGATAACGCCCTCGTTATAGGCATAGTTGGGTGCGGGACTTGTGATGTTGAGCCAATGCGTCTGCCGGAAGGTAGCCGTCGATGTCTGGTCCCAGTCGTCGTTGCCCATGCAGCGGATGGACAGCAGCGCCGTGCGCATACGTCCCGTCGTGTTGGGTTCGAACAA
>JAFSXQ010000232.1 GCA_017444005.1 Bacteroidaceae bacterium
CAGCACGGAATCGCGTTGCCGGACGTACCAGTCCGTGTCGCGGATGTCCTGTCCGGCCCACGGCAGGGTGTAGAAGAGGAAATTGATGTCCTTGTCGCCGCCCCGGTTCGACGAGGCCCACAGGAAGTCCTTGCCGCGCTTCGTCGATTTCATGTCCACAGGCATCGCCACCGTGTAGCCCAGCCGGCGCAGTTCCCGAGCGACTTTCCGACTATGCTTGCGCTGCAGCATCTGGGCCTGGCGGTCGAGTTGGAAGTCGAGAATAAGTTGCTGTATGCGCTCGCGGTTCTGGCAGAGGAAGCGGCCCAACTGCGCCTTCGAGGCGGCCCGCACCATCAACTGCAACTGCGGACGGGCACTCACGTCGCGCGCCACACCCAGCGTAGGTTCCTTCTGTTGCGGGTCTATCTCCACGCGCAACTGGCTATGCATCAGCCGGTACACCTTCTCATAACCGCGCTCGCCGATGGTCATCGTGCGGAAGATGCGCTCGGCCGAACCCAGGCCCGGTGCGTCGCAGTCGGTGATGGTCTGCAGGGTGTCGGCAATGTCGGTGTCCACCAAGGCCGACGGAATCACGACAAGCAATTCCGACGGAGTGCCCTTGGCGTCAGACAGTTGCGGTTTCTCGTCCTTGCAAGCGACGAGAAGCAAGAGCGCCAACAACAGGATTATCTTTTCAACCTTCAATCTTTTCAATCCTCAATCTTCAATTTTCAATCTTCAATCTTCAATCTTTCACTTCCACCACCTTATCCTCGCTGTGTCCCTGGAACTCTTCGGCATACTCACAACGGATGACGGCCACGCCCGAGTGATACTTGCCATCACGCTCCACGTAGAGGGTCTCTTCTATCAGGTAGTCGCCACGCGGTATCTGGCAGAAACTGAACTCCGTCGTGGCGTCGTGCACCTGGCGGTAGTAGCCCAGTCCCCCACCCCATCGGTAGCCCGAACGCTGGTCAACGGGCTCAGTGAAGGCAGGACGCGGCACGATGAGTGTCACGTATTCGTAGTCGCGGTCGGCCGAGATGCGGTAGCGCACCGTGTAGCGGCTGCCCGTCTTTGCCTTCTCGGGATATTCCTGAGTGATGCTCAGCCCTGCGGAGTGGGCCTGCACCTTGCTGAACGGTTGCTCAAAGCCGGCATACACGGCGCCCCAACTTTCGCCCTTCGAGGCCTTCTGCAGGCGCAACCGGACGGGCAGTTTACCCTCCTCTATATATAAGGAATCGCGCGCGTAGCCCAGCGTGTCGTCCTCGGCCACGATGTTCGTTTGCCTGCTGCGCTGGCGGGTCAGGGTCAGCACGTCCTTGTCTACCGACGGACTGGCGGGCCTCGACAGAGTTTCAGGCTTCAAGCCCGCTTCCCCCTTGCTCAGCAGGGCGAATATGGCATTGGCCGAGTTGACGGGCGTCGACCATTCCTGCGTGCGCTTCTGCTGGAGCAGGTAGCGGCGCATACCACGCAACAAGGTGTCCTGCGGGTTCATGCGCTGCAGGGCCTCCATCAGTTGGACGTGGATGTGCAGTTTGCGGTCTATGCTCGAGAAACTGCCCTTCGGGAACTCGATGTACGAACCTCGGTCGGGACTCGAAACGATGTACTTGCGGAACTGCTTCAGACACTTCTGCGCCTTGCGGTTGGCATCGCCCTGCTTCAGCACGATGGTCAGCAGGGCCAGCCGTTCATAGCCTTCCTCTTCTATGTCGTCGCGCTTGGCCAGTTTCATCAGGAAGTTCACCTTCTTCTGCTCGTCCTTCGACAGTTGCACACCGCTGTACTGGGCAATGTACAGGTTACGCAGGTCGGCCGTGCTCAGGTAGGTGCTGTCAATGCGCTGGCTGAGCAGGTAGTGCACCGCCTTGGTGTTCACTTGCCCGGCGGCATTCTTGCCTGTAAGCATGCGCAGGCGGGTCAGCAGGTAACTGACTTCGCGCGTCAGATACGGGCTGGTGGGCATCGAGGGATACCAGCGGAATCCGCCGTCGGCGTCCTGCAAGGCCTGCAGTTTCTCCAGGTACGCCTCGGTGCTGTCCGGCATGTTCGCGCCTAGGGCCTTACCCAGCGCACCGGCGTAGTAGGCCGAGGCCAGCGAGAGTACATCGCTTCGCTTCGCACGTGCCAATTCCGGCAGGGCCTGCAGGGCATACTGTTCGGGATGGGTGGTGTATTCGATGGTCAAGCGACGGTCGGCGACGTCGGCGGGGAATATCTTCGACAGGTCGAAGTTCGTCACGCCCGGGTCGTAGGCCGTGATGGCAATGGTGTTGGTCACGTGCATCGTGGCGGGCAACACGGGCAACAGGCGCTGTTCGCCGTCGCTGCACGTCGTGCCCTGGGCCGACCAACGGACAATCAAATCGGATGCAGTTGAAAATTGAGTGTTGAAAGTTGATAGTTGATAGGGG
>JAFSXQ010000233.1 GCA_017444005.1 Bacteroidaceae bacterium
CCTGCCCTTGGAGATTTCGAGGGCGTGGGGGAACGAGTCGTGCATGGCTCCCACGAAGACGTGGCCACCACCGGCATTGCAGATGGCAAAGGGCGAGCCGGGCGTGCCTCGGAAGAAGAACAGCCCGGTGTTGCGTTTCTCTGGGTCGGCCAACTGTTCGGCCTCGGTGTAGATGTCGATGAAGACTTCATCGTGGTGAACCTTCATGTAGTTCACGATCTCGACGGTCTGGTCGGGGTCGATGCCGTTGTACCACGTCAGGTCGAGGTCTTCCAGCGTCGTGCCACTCCAATAACTGGTGTTGGCGGGGAAGATGAGCCGTCCCCAGTCGCCGAAGTCGGGGTCGTTCATCACGTCGGCGATACGGCTCTGGCGGTTGTAATAGTTCGTCACGGGCTCAGCATTTTTTGCGGGAAATATCGTCTGCAGGGCGTGGTAGAGGTGCTCCCACACGGCGTTGAAGTCGTGGCGACCGCCCTCCTTCATGTTGTAGGTAAAGTTCGTCGCGTTGAACACGTCGGGGTGCTCGGCCATCGCCAGCGACTGGTTGTGGGGCTGCGAATAAACGGCGTCCTCGGTGCCGTTGCCCACATAGACGTAGATTCCGTCGCCGCCGTAGGGCGAGGCCTTCACGAGGTCGGCCAGGAACTGCGCGGTCTCCTCAGGATGGTTGGCACCGCCGTATGTGCCGAAGTGCCAACTGCTGCCGCTGATGGGAACGAAGTACTTGATGTGGCTCAGGTTGTGCTCGAAGGCCCACCATGTGGTGACGCTGCCCAGTGAGAATCCGCCGAAGACACGGTGCTCGCGCGAGGCCTCGATGCCCGCTGCGTCGGTCGTGGCGGCGTAGGTGGAGTACTTGCCCTCGACAGCCGGCACGAGGTCGTTTAGCCACTCGTCGTGGAAGGCCGCAATCTCGTCGATGGAGCGTCCCCAGTCAGCCGACTGGTTCTCGGTGTCCCACGTGGGCGACACGGCGATGAACGGCTTCGTCAGCCCCTTCTCGATGAGGTTGTCGAAGATGTGAACCAACGACGTTTTGCTGCTGCCGCTGCGCCCCAGGAAGTACTCCTGCGCCACACCCGTCCAACCGTGCAGCAGGTAGATGATATCGTACTGCTGCGTCGCATCGTAACCGTATGGCAGATAAACGTAGGCGGGCTTTCGCGTTGCAGGCCGTGCCGACGAAGTATAGTCCTTGGAGTTGTACTCCAGCAGTTCTATCGTCCCCTGCTGTGATGCCGCCTGGAATAAATCCGACGGCACGGGCGACGTGTAGTGAATCGTGAACGCCTCGTCCGAACCGCCGTTATTCCCAGCCACATGCCGTACCTGCTCGTCGTCGCCGCTGCACGCGGCACAACCGGCGAGCGATGCCGCCAGCATCAATAATGTTGTGAATGGTTTTCTCATACTAATGATTCTTTACTTCTCTTCTACAAACGGTTTCAAGTCTTTCGCGGCCTCTTGCGCGGTGATGCGCCGCCCGCCGTTGTCGATATCGATGAGCACGTAGCGGTCGTTGCCCATGCCCAGCTCCTTCATGTACGACAGTTGGCGCAGGCCGTGGCGACTCTCAATGCGCTCCACCATGTCGTGGTGCTCCGTCTCGGTCATGGCGTAGATAATGTCGATGCAGGCCTGGTCGATGGCGAGGATGTCGGTGGATGAGAGGATGCCCACGTTGGGCGTCACCACAGGTGGAACGTCGAGGCCCGCGCAGTCGCATCGGATGGACATGTTGCGCATCACGTTGACGTATGTCACGTGGTTGCCGAAGTGGTCGATGGTGCCCTTGGTCGATTCCGTCATGCGCTCCATAAACTCCTCCTCCTTGATGTTCCACTGGTTGGACTGTCCGGGTGTGGTATGAATCCAGGCCTTGCCGATGCGTCCGTCGGCACAGCCGATGCCGATGTTCTTGTTGGAGCCGCCGAAACCGCCCATCGAGTGGCCCTTGAAGTGAGTCAGTACCACCATCGAGTTGTAGTCCATCAGATGACTGCCCACCGAGATGCGGTCGAGCCACTTGCCGCCCCTGACGGGCAGCGTGCAGGTGTCGGCCTCGTCCATGATGTCCACGGGGCAGAACGTCCATCCGTTCACGCCGATGGCCTCGCGGTGCTGAGCCGTGGTGTATCGGTCGCCCTTGTAGTAGGTGTTCGTCTCGATGATGCTGGCTCCGGGCAGGTCTTTCTCAATGAGCGCCCTGACCCATTCGCGTGGCAGGATGTTCGGCCCGTGCTTCTCGCCCGTATGCAGTTTCACGCCCACGCGGCCCTCGATGCCCGCGCTCACCTGCTCGTAGGCCAGAATCAGTCCTTCTGCCGAGAGGTTGCGGGTGAAGTAAACGATGCTTTCGTTACCACTGCGCTGGTCGTAAGGCACGTACTTGTTGCCGTTGCGTCCAGGTTCCTGAGCGCAGGCGATGCCCGCGTATGCCGCGAGCATCCATGCGGCGAGAATGATACTCTTCTTCATGTTCGTTTTATCCTTCTTGTGTTGGTCTTACCACGATGTCCGAAATATCCACATTGTCGGGCTGCGACACGGCATAGAGCACGGCGCTAGCGATGGCATCGGGCGTGAGGGCAACGTTCTGGTAGAACTGCTCCACCATCTGTTTCGTCTCCGACGGAGCCACCATGTTGAGCAGTTCGGTCTTGATGGCACCCGGGTAGATGATGGTGGTGCGGATGTTGGTGTGCTCCATCACCGACTCCGAGTGGAACGAGTCGAGCATGGTGCGCACAAAGTGCTTCGTGCCGCAATAGACAGCGTTGCCTGGCACTGACTTCGTGCCTGCCAGCGACGAGGTGACGATGATCTGTCCGCTCCGTTGCGCCGTGAACTCGGGCAGTACGGCAGCCATCGAGAACAGCACGCCCTTGATGTTGATATCGACCATCGACAGCCAGTCCTTCACCTTCAGTTCTGACATGTTGCCCGCAGGCATCACGCCCGCATTGGCAAACAGCACGTCGATGCGCCCGAAGCGCTCCTTGGCCAGTGCCACCAGCCGCTGCATGTCCTCTTGGCATGACACGTCGCTCTTCAAGTAGGCCACTCGCTCCGTGCCTAATTCCTCTGCCAGTGCCCTCAGCCGCTCCTCACGGCGGGCGCTCAATACCAACTTAGCTCCGTTCTGAGCCAGCACGCGGGCGGTCTCCTCGCCGATACCCGACGATGCGCCCGTGATAATCACTACTTTTCCTTCTACGTTTTGCATAATTCCTATATTTTTTATTTCAGATACTTATTGAAGAA
>JAFSXQ010000234.1 GCA_017444005.1 Bacteroidaceae bacterium
ATGCCGGCATGCTGCACTTTCTGCGCCGTGGTGTATTTGGAGTGCATGCCGCCGCGGCCGAAGGCACTTTTCTCTTCCTTGATGTACTGCGAAAGGTCGCGACCGGGCTCCACGTGGGGGATGATCTGTGACGAGGGGTCGTCGGGATGCCCGTCGTAGATGCCGTCAATGTTGCTCAGGAGGATGAGCGTGTCGGCCTGCATCATCTGTGCGATGAGGCCGCTGAGTTCGTCGTTATCGGTAAACATCAGCTCGGTGACGCTCACCGTGTCGTTCTCGTTGACGATGGGCAGCACGTCGTTCTCGAGCATCACCGTCATACAAGCGCGCTGGTTGCGGTACTGTTCACCGGGCTCGAAGTTCTCCTTCATCGTAAGCACCTGGCCTACGTGGATGCCAAATTCGCGAAAGAGGTCGTAGTAGAGGCCGACGAGCTTCACCTGTCCCACGGCGCTGAACAACTGGCGCTGCTCAACGCTGTCCAGGCTGTGGTCGACGGTCAATTCGCGCCGTCCGCAGGCCACGGCACCTGAGGACACGAGGATGACCTCTATGCCCTGTCGGCGTAGTCCTGCTATTTGGTCGACGAGCGCCGACATACGGGTGACGTCGAGTTTTCCGTCCTTGCGGGTCAGCACGTTCGAGCCGACCTTGACAACGATTCTTTTCATTTCTCAGCGTCCTTTTGGCGAATCTCCACGCGACGGATCTTGCCGCTGATGGTCTTCGGCAGTTCATCTACGAACTCCACGATGCGGGGGTACTTGTAGGGCGCCGTCTCCTTCTTGACGTGCTGCTGCAGCTCCTTCACAAGGTCGTCGCCGGCCTTGTCCTTCCACTCCTTGCCGAGTACGACAGTAGCCTTGACTACCATACCGCGGATGTCATCGGGCACGCCGGTGATGGCGCACTCCACGACTGCGGGGTGGGTCATCAGCGCACTCTCCACCTCGAACGGGCCAATGCGGTAGCCTGAGGACTTGATAACGTCGTCAATGCGGCCCTCGAACCAGTAGTAGCCGTCCTCGTCGCGCCAGGCCATGTCGCCCGTGTGGTAATAACCGTCGTGCCAGGCCTCGCGGGTCTTTCCTTGTTGCGGTAGTATTCCTTGAAGAGGCCGATAGGCTTGCGGTCACCCACGCGGATGACAATTTCGCCCTTCTCACCGTCCTCGCAGCTGGTGCCGTCGGCACGTAGCAGGTCGATGTCGTACTGGGCATTGGGAATGCCCATGCTTCCGGGCTTCGGCTTCATCCCGGGGAAGGTGCCGAGGGTCATCGTGGTCTCGGTCTGTCCGAAGCCTTCCATGTTGTTCAGGCCGGTCTTTTCCTTCCGCTTGTCGAAAACGGCGGGGTTCAGGGCCTCGCCAGCCGTGCAGCAGTATTCCAGGCTGCTCAGGTCGTACTTCGACAAGTCCTCGCGTATCATGAAGCGGTAGATGGTAGGCGGGGCGCAGAAGCTCGTCACCTTGTATTTCTCCATTTGGCGAAGCAGCGTGTCGGCATTGAATTTCTCGTGGTCAAAGACGAAGACCGTTGCGCCGGCGAACCACTGTCCGTAGAATTTGCCCCAGACGGCCTTTCCCCAACCCGTGTCGGCCACGGTGAGGTGGAGCGAACCTGGATGCAGGTTGTGCCAGAACACGCCCGTCGACAGGTGTCCCATGGCGTAGAGGTAGTCGTGGGCTACCATCTTCGGTTCGCCGCTGGTGCCGCTGGTGAAGTACATCAGCATCGTATCGTCGTTATCATTGACGAAGGCGGGGCGCTGGAATTGTGGCGCCTCCCGCCACTCCTTTCTCCAATTATGGAATCCCTCTTCGTCGCGCAATGTGATATATTGC
>JAFSXQ010000235.1 GCA_017444005.1 Bacteroidaceae bacterium
CAACAATGCCTACGGCTGGTATCGCATTCACATGACCATTCCCAGGACTCTGATGAATGGCGCAGACCAGCAGAACGTCATCGTCTTCCACATGCCCAAGGCCGACGATGTGGACGAGTGCTACCTGAACGGGCGCCTGATAGGCTCCACAGGCCGCATGCCGACCGATCCGGCGGGTTACTTCTGCGGCGTGAACCTTATTCGTGACTATCTAGTGGATGCCCGGACGGGCGGCATCCGCTGGGATGCAGAGAACGTGATTGCCGTCCGGGTCTATAACCGCGGCGGGTCGGGCGGTTTGTTCTGGCGGCCCATGACGCTGCGTTGCCCCAGTGCTGCCGAGGGAATCGCCATGCAACTGACCGAGGAGAACAGCGGCAGTACCCACTGCGACATTGAAATCAGCAGTGCCTACGCATCGGCCACCAGTGGAACATTCGCTGTCACACTATCTGACCGCGAGACGGGAGCAGAGATCACCTCCCTGACCAAGAAACTTTCCATCAAACGGAACAAACCGGCACGGGTGACCATCCCCTACGACAAGCACCGGATGTGTCTGCTCACGGCCACCTATATCGATGCCAAGACGGGTAAGGTCCTGAGCGAGAGCCGTCAACTGAAATACATCCTCACACCTGCGGCACCCGCCACGCCACGCTTCAACAACGCCCCACTGTTTGGCGTGCGTCCTGGCTCACCCGTCATCTACCGCTTCGCCGTATCGGGCGAACGCCCCATGAAGTTCACCTGCGACAATCTGCCCGCAGGCCTACAACTCTCTGAAAGCGAAGGCGCACTGAGCGGAAACATCGACAAACCCTGTGAACTGACCTTCACCGTCACTGCCGAGAATGCCCGAGGACGAACCTCGCAGGAGTTCACGCTGAAAGTGGGCGAACACATGATAGGCCTCACCCCACCCATGGGATGGAACTCATGGAACTGCTGGGGACTGAGCGTGTCGCAGGAGAAAGTGATGTCCTCCACACAGGCACTGATAGACAAAGGCCTGGCCGACTATGGCTATGGCTACATCAACATCGACGACGGCTGGGAAGCCGAATCGCGCAACCCCGACGGCACCATCGAGGCCAACGAGAAGTTCCCTTCGATGAAGGGGATGATTGACTGGCTGCACGAGCGCGGGCTGAAGTTCGGTATCTACTCGTCGCCCGGCGACTACACCTGTGGCGGCTATCTGGGCAGTCTCGGCCACGAGCAGCAGGATGCCGAGGTATGGAACCGATGGGGCGTGGATTACCTGAAATACGACTGGTGCAGTTATGAGCGTGTACGTGAGAAGGATAACGACTGGGGCTTTGCCAGTTGCATGCGCCCCTACCTGCTGATGCAGAAGTTTGTGCGTCAGCAGCCTCGCGACATCTTCTACAGCCTTGGCCCGCTAGGCGGAACACAGGTATACCTGTGGGGCCTCTACTGCGATGGCGACAGTTGGCGTACCGCACCAGACATCAACGACACCTGGGAGTCGATACTCGACGTCGGCTTCCGACAGCAGGCAGGGCTGGCCCGATATTCCTCCGTCGGTCATTGGAACGACCCCGACATGCTGGTCGTCGGCAAGGTCGGATGGGGCAGTTACTTGCGCGAGACACGCCTGACCCCCGACGAGCAATACACGCACATCACGCTGTGGACCCTGCTGGCCTCCAACATGCTCATCGGCTGCGATATAGCACAGATGGACGACTTCACGCTGAACCTGCTCTGCAATAACGAGGTGAACGCCGTCAACCAGGACATCCTCGGCCAGCAGGCCGACCGCGTCCGGAAGGAAGGTGACATCGAAGTCTGGAGCCGCCCCCTCGCCGACGGAGCCATCGCCGTAGGCATCTTCAACCTTGGCGACCAGAAGCAGCAGGTGGATATGAAGACCCTCATCCCTGCCCAGAAGCCCGCCAAGACCGTCCGCGACCTCTGGCGCCAGAAAGACCTCTCTGCCAGCGAACTCAGTTGCACCCTCCCTGCCCACGGATGCCGGTATCTGAAGGTAGTCCTGTAATGGCGGAGGGCGAGTCTTTATGATACAGGGGCACCGCAGTCATGGGGAATGGCGCGAGGCCGACATGAACACAATGCGGGCTGCGGTACTGGCAGACAGCATCACACTACGCGACCGCAACCGACAGGCATCTGAATTTGAGGCGCAGTTCAAGACACAGGAGGCGCGCATAGCACTGAGCGAGGCAGATGCCATCCGCGAGTGTACCGGCGGCATGCCCCTCAGCGACTTCCTTGATGACTGGCGCATCCGTCACACCGCCCAAATGCTTGCCGACACCGACGAACCCGTCGGCCTCGTCACAGAAATGAGTGGTTTCGCCAGCCGCAGCCACTTTTCAACACTCTTTTCCGCGAAAAGTTCAAGATGACCCCAAGCGAATACCGGAAGGTGGCGAAGGAGAAAAGTCCAATTCCAGTTGTTTCGTGCCAAGCAGATTAAATGTCATACGATGGTGCGGCGTGGTGCCGTACTGGCGGATGGCCTCGCGGTGTACGGGGGCGGGGTAGCCCTTGTTCCGATCCCAATGGTACTGGGGATAGTCCTGGTGTATCTTCAGCATGAAGTCGTCGCGGTACGTCTTGGCCAAGACCGAGGCGGCGGCTATGCTCATGTACGTGGCATCGCCCTTCACCACGGTGGTGTACGGAATGTCCTCGTAGGGCATGAAGCGATTGCCGTCGATAAGCATATGTTCGGGGCGCACCTTCAGTTGAGCCACAGCGCGGTGCATGGCCAGGATGGAGGCACGCAGGATGTTTATCTGGTCTATTTCCTCGTTCGTCACCACGCCCACGGCCCACGCCACGGCCTCACGCTCGATGACCTCGCGCAGGGCATAACGCTGCTTTTCGGTCAATTGCTTGGAGTCGTTCAAAGTTGAAAATTGAGAATTGGAAGTTGAAAGTTCTGGCAATATGACGGCCGCGGCATAGACCGGACCTGCCAGGCATCCGCGCCCGGCCTCGTCGCACCCGGCCTCTATCCTTCCTTTTTGTAAATAGGCCTTTAGCATCAGAACATCGTTTGAATACGTCGTATGCCGGCCACTAAAGCGTCTATCTCCTCGCGTGTATTGTAAAGGGCAAAGGAGGCTCGGCACGTGCCTTCAACGCCCAGACGATGCATCAGGGGTTCGGCACAGTGGTGACCCGTGCGGACGGCGATGCCGAGGCGGTCGAGCAGGGTGCCCATGTCCAGATGATGGATGTTGCCGACCTGAAAACTCAGCACGGCATCGTGTATCGTCACGTCCTGCGGCCCGTATATCTTCATGCCGGGGACTTCCATCAGGCGCTGCATAGCGTAGGCGGTAAGGTCCTTTTCGTGCGCCTCGATAGCATCAAGGCCTACGGAACTCACGTATTCCAGAGCCTTCGCCAACCCCGTGCTGGCCACGTAGTCGGGCGTCCCGGCCTCGAACTTATAGGGCAGGTCGTTGAACGTCGTTTTTTCGAATGAGACGGTCTTTATCATCTCGCCGCCGCCCATATAGGGAGGCATACGGTCCAGCCACTCTTCTTTCCCGTACAGGACACCTATGCCCGTAGGACCGTATATCTTGTGCCCGCTGAAGGCAAAGAAGTCGCAATCGAGGTCTTGTACATCAACCTTGAAGTGGGGCGTGCTTTGTGCACCATCGACTAGGACGGGCACTCCGTGAGCATGGGCAATGCGGATGATTTCCTTGACGGGGTTCACTGTGCCCAGCACATTACTGACGTGAGCGATGCTGACGATGCGGGTGCGTTCGTTGAAAAAATCGCCGATTCCATCGAGATTTAGCACACCCTCGTCGGTGATGGGCAGCACCCGAATCTTTATCCCCTGACGCGACTGAAGCAGTTGCCACGAAACAATGTTCGAGTGATGCTCCATCTCGGTGATGATGACCTCGTCGCCCTCCTTCATGAAGGCCTGACCGAAGCACGAAGCCACCAGGTTGATGCTTTCGGTGGTGCCGCGTGTGAAGACTATCTCGCTCGTCGAGCGGGCATTCAGGAAGCGGCGAACCGTCTCCCGCGAACCCTCGTGCAGGTCGGTGGCCTGCTGGGAAAGGAAGTGCACGCCGCGATGCACGTTGGCATTCACGTTGTAGTATTCGTCCGTCATGGCCTCCACCACACAGCGCGGTTTCTGCGTCGTGGCGGCATTGTCGAGGTATACGAGGGGATACCTGTCGTATATCTTACGCAACAAGATGGGGAAGTCGGAGCGGAGATTTTCTATGGGAGTCATGGGACTTATAGGGCTTATGGGACTTATGGGCTATCACTTGCAGAGTTTGCAGCCCTCGCACTTCGACAGTTCACCCCGGAAGCGCTTCTCGACGCGGTAGTGCAGGCGGTCGCGCAGGGGTTCGAGAGTGATGCTATCCAGTACCTCACCGGCAAAGGCGAACTTCAGGAGCATGCGGGCCTCAGCGTCGGGGATGCCACGCTGGCGCATGTAGAAGAGGGCCTCGTCGTTCAACTGGCCCACGGTGCTGCCGTGCGAGCACTTCACGTCGTCGGCATAGATCTCCAGCATCGGCTGGGTGTACATGCGGGCCGTATCGGTGGCTACCAGGTTGGCATTGGTCTCCTGCGAAGTGGTCTTCTGCGCTCCCTCGCGGACGAGCACCCGTCCGGCAAAGGCACCGACAGCCTCCCCGTCGAGTACATACTTATAGAGTTCCGTGCTCTGGCAGTTGGGCACGCGGTGGTCGATGAGCGTATTGTTGTCGACGTGTTGTTGTTTGTCGGCTATGACACAGCCGAACATACGCGTCTCGGCATACTCGCCACTCAGGGTCACGTCCGTGCGGTTGCGCGTCAGGCCGTTGTGCAGGGTAATGCTGTCGATGGTGGCCACACTCGAGCGCTGCTGGTCGACGTAAGTATTGGCAAAGCGGTGGCTCTTGACGTGCGTCTCCTCCAGTTCGTAGAGTTCCAGGTGAGCATTCTCGCCAACGTAGACCTCGCTGACCTGTGTGGCCAGGAACTGATGGTCGTCGATAGCATGGTCGCAGAAGAGCACCTTCGCCTCGGCACCGTCCTCCACCACGATGAGCACGCGACGGTTCACCATCAGGTCGACGTCGGCCCGCAGGATGTTGATAATCTGCAGGGGCCGCTCCACAACGACGCCCTTGGGCACATGGATGAACAGCCCGTCCTGGCAGAACATCGTGTTCAAGGCGTTCAGCCCGTCCTTGCTGCTACGAGCCAGCCGACCATAATATTTCTCGATGAAATGGGGATTTTTCGTTGCAGCCTCGGCCAACGACATCACTTCAACCCCTTCAGGCAACGTGGCCTTGGGCAGAGCCTTGTCGTAGAAGCGGTCGTTGACCACGAAGTAGAGCGAGGTGCTGAGGTTGGGCACGTCGCAACGGAAAACGTCGTAGGGATTCAACGGAATATCGATGTGCCGCAGGTTCAGCCCATAGTTCGGGGCAAAAGCCGCAGCCACGTCGGTATACTTGTAGCGCTCCACCTTCTGTGACGGGAATCCCAGGCGTCGGAAGTCTTCGTAGGCCTCCTCGCGACGGGCATTCAGCACAAGAGCAGAATGCTCTGCTATAAGAGAACGACATTCAGAATAAAGGTCTATGTATTGCTTTTCTGCATTCATGGCGCAGCCTAATTATGCATTATGAATTATGCATTATGAATTGTTCAAAGCCTCCGTTCTCAATCATGGTCGCCACTTCAGGACCGCCCGTATGTACGATGGTCCCCCCGATGAGTACGTGGATGATGTCGGGCTTCAAGTAGTCGAGCAGGCGCTGGTAGTGGGTGATGACCAAGGCCGACGTCTCAGGTTTGCGCAATTTATTGAAGCCTTCGGCCACGATGCGCAGGGCATCGACGTCGAGGCCCGAATCCGTCTCGTCCAGGATGGCGAATGAGGGTTCCAGCATGGCCATCTGGAAGATTTCGTTGCGCTTCTTCTCACCGCCGGAGAAACCTTCGTTCACGCTACGGTTCGCCAGTTTGCTGTCCAGTTCCACTATCTTGCGTCGCTCGCGCATCAGTTTCAGGAACTCCGTGGCGGGAATCGGTTCCAGCCCCTGTGCCTTACGCTTGGCATTCAGGGCGGCCCGCATGAAGTTGTTCATCGACACACCGGGAATCTCCACCGGCTGCTGGAACGACAGGAAGATGCCCGCATGGGCCCGTTCCTCGGGGGCCATCGCCAGGAGGTCTTGTCCGTTGAAGGTTATCGAGCCCTGCGTCACCTCATAGGCCGGATGACCCACGATGATGTTCGACAGGGTCGACTTTCCCGCACCGTTTTGTCCCATCAGGGCATGCACCTCGCCGTCCCGTATGGTCAGGCTGATGCCTTTCAGTATCTCTTTGCCATTGATGCTGGCATGTAAGTTCTTTATCTCTAACATCGCTATCTCGATATTGCGTTATCACGTTATTACGTTATCACGAATCAGTCAACCCACGGCCCCCTCCAGGCTGACGCCAAGCAGTTTCTGGGCCTCGGCGGCGAACTCCATAGGCAGTTTGTTCAGGACGTCCTTAGCATAGCCGTTGACAATGAGCCCTACGGCATCCTCCAAGGGGATGCCTCGCTGGTTGCAGTAAAAGAGTTGGTCCTCCGAGATTTTGCTCGTCGTGGCCTCGTGCTCCACCACAGCCGTGGGGTTCTGCACGTCCATGTAGGGGAAGGTGTGGGCACCGCACTTGCTGCCCAGCAGCAGGGAGTCGCACGAACTGTAGTTGCGGGCACCGTCGGCATTCTTGGCCACGCGCACCAAGCCGCGATAGGCATTCTGACTGCGTCCGGCACTGATACCCTTCGAGATGATTGTGCTCTTGGTGTTCTTTCCCAGGTGTATCATCTTCGTGCCCGTGTCGGCCTGTTGGAAGTTGTTGGTCAGGGCCACGCTGTAGAACTCGGCCTGCGAGCCGTCGCCCTGGAGCACACAACTGGGATACTTCCACGTGATGGCCGAGCCCGTCTCCACCTGGGTCCAGGAGAGACGGCTGTTGGCGCCGCGCAAGTGGCCGCGTTTGGTCACGAGGTTCAGCACGCCGCCCTTGCCTTCCTTGTCGCCGGGATACCAGTTCTGCACCGTCGAATACTTGACTTCGGCACGTTCCATGACCACTATCTCCACGATGGCGGCATGCAACTGGTTCTCGTCGCGCATGGGGGCTGTGCAGCCTTCGAGGTAGGAAACGTACGAGTCGTCGTCGGCCACAATGAGCGTCCGCTCGAACTGGCCCGTACCGCGGGCATTGATGCGGAAGTAGGTGCTGAGTTCCATGGGGCAACGGACGCCTTTAGGGATGTAGACAAACGAGCCGTCGGAGAACACCGCACTGTTGAGGGCGGCAAAGAAATTGTCGCGATAGGGCACAACGCTGCCCAGATACTGGCGTACGAGGTCCGGGTGCTCGCGCACGGCCTCCGAGATGGAGCAGAAGATGATGCCTTTCTCCTTCAGGCGTTCGCGGAAGGTGGTCTTCACCGAGACGCTGTCCATGACGGCGTCCACCGCCATGCCGCTCAGCGCCATTCGCTCCTCCAGGGGGATGCCCAGTTTGTCGAAGGTCTTCATCAGTTCGGGGTCGATTTCTTGCTCCTTGCCCCCTACCCCTTGCCCTTTTTGGGCCGTCGGGTCGGCATAGTAGGAGATGTCCTGATAGTCAATCTCGGGCATATCGAGGTGCCCCCACGTGGGCTGCTCCAACGTCTGCCAATGGCGGAACGCCTTCAAGCGGAAGTCGAGGAGCCACTCGGGTTCCCCCTTCTTCTCCGAAATCAGACGCACCACGTCCTCCGACAGTCCCTTTTCGATGATGTCGGTCGTGACGTCGGTTGTGAAACCGTATTCGTATTTCTTGTCCGCAATCTCGCGAAGCAGTTCATTATCCTTACTTCTTTCCTCCATTCTCAACCTCCTTGATTACATCCGGGAACAGATAGTTGGGCACGGCCTCCAGAGTTTTCACCACAGGGTTCTGTTCCACCCGGGTCTTCACTTCACGCACATAGTCGAGGACCCAGATGATGCACCCCAACACGAAGGCATATTTCAGGAAACCGGCGGCGGCACCCAGCAACTTGTTCACGGAACCAACGACAAGCACCTTGTCCAGAGTCTTCGTCACCAGCCAAGCCACAGCATTGAGCAGCAACGGAATAGCCACCCAAATGAGGACCAGCGAAAGCAAGTTCACATGCGAATGCCGGTAAAGTTCGTAGGCCACATAGAAGCCCAGAAATATGCCGGTGAAGGAAATGACTTCCGTGATGAAGCCATTCCTCCACCCGCGCCATGCTCCGTAGAGCAGCACTGCTAAACAGATAAGTTCAAGCATCGGCTAATCCCTAATCTCTAATCCCTAATCCTTCCTACAACTTCGCCTTTATCTCAATCTCCTGGAAGGTCTCGAGGATGTCGCCCTCGCGCAGGTCGTTGTAGTTGACGAGCGAGATACCGCACTCGAAGTTGGTGGTCACCTCCTTCACATCGTCCTTGAAGCGCTTCAGGGCATTGATTTCGCCCGTGTGCACAACGATGCCGTCGCGGATGACGCGCGCCTTGTTCGAACGGCTGACCTTGCCCTCGATGACGTAGGCACCGGCCACGGTACCCACCTTCGAGATGTGGTAGACCTGGCGCACCTCCACCTGGGCGGTGACTTCCTCCTTGATTTCGGGCGAGAGCATGCCCTCCATAGCGTCGCGCACCTCCTCGATGGCGTCGTAGATGACGCTGTAGGTGCGGATGTCCACGCCCTCCTGTTCGGCCAACTTGCGGGCAGCAGCAGAGGGGCGCACCTGGAAGGCCACGATGATGGCATCCGAGGTGGCAGCCAGGTTGACATCGTTCTCGCTGATCTGGCCCACCGACTTCTGGATGACGTTGACCTGAATCTTCTCCGTGGAGAGTTTCAGCAGCGAGTCGCTCAGGGCCTCGATGGAGCCGTCCACGTCGCCCTTGACGATGATGTTCAGTTCCTTGAAGTTGCCCAGGGCGATACGTCGGCCGATTTCGTTCAAGTCGACACGCTTCATGGTGCGCAGACCCTGTTCGCGAGCCAGCTGTTCGCGCTTGTTGGCAATCTCGCGGGCCTCCTGGTCGCTGTCCATCACGTGGAAGGCATCGCCAGCCGTCGGGGCACCGTTCAGGCCCAAGATGGTGGCCGCCTGCGAGGGGCCAATCTCCTTCACGCGCTGACCACGCTCGTTGAACATGGCCTTCACACGACCGTAATTCGTTCCGGCCAGCATGACGTCGCCCACGCGCAGAGTACCGTTGCTGCAGAGCACGGTGGCCACGTAGCCACGGCCCTTGTCGAGCGACGACTCGATGACCGTGCCCGTACCCTTGCGGTTGGGGTTGGCCTTCAGGTCGAGCATCTCGGCCTCCAGCAGCACCTTCTCCAGCAGTTCCTGCACGCCGATGCCCTTCTTGGCACTGATGTCCTGGCTCTGGTACTTGCCGCCCCAGTCCTCAACCAGGAAGTTCATCTGAGCCAGATGTTCCTTGATCTTCTCCGGGTTGGCGGCGGGCTTATCTATCTTGTTGATGGCGAAGACGATGGGCACGTTGGCAGCCATAGCGTGGTTGATGGCCTCCTTGGTCTGCGGCATGATGTCGTCGTCGGCAGCCACGATGATGATGGCGATGTCCGTCACCTGTGCACCACGGGCACGCATGGCGGTGAAGGCCTCGTGACCGGGGGTGTCGAGGAAGGTGACGTGACGTCCGTCGTCGAGCGTCACGTTGTAGGCACCGATGTGCTGCGTGATGCCACCTGCCTCGCCGGCGATGACGTTGGTCTGTCGGATGTAGTCGAGCAGCGATGTCTTACCGTGGTCGACGTGGCCCATCACCGTTACGATGGGAGCACGCGGCTGCAGGTCTTCCTCGCTGTCCTGTTCTTCGACAACGGCCTCGCTGACCTCGGCGCTAACGTATTCGGTGGTAAAGCCGTATTCCTCGGCTATCAGGTTGATGGTCTCGGCGTCCATGCGCTGGTTGATGCTGACCATGATGCCGATGCTCATGCACGTACCGATAATCTTGGTGACGGGCACGTTCATCATCGTGGCCAGTTCGTTGGCCGTGACGAACTCCGTCAACTTCAGTACCTTGCTCTCCTCGGCCGGGTGTTCCAGTTCCTCCTCCATGCCCTGGCGGATGGCATCGCGCTTCTCGCGACGATACTTGGCACCCTTGCCCAGTTTGCTGTCCTTGGAGGTCAGGCGGGCCAGCGTCTCGCGAACCTGCTTGGCCACCTCCTCGTCGCTCACCTCCTGCGGCAGCACTGCCTGTTTGGGCTGGTTCTTCTTTTTCTTCTTGCCGCTGCCCTGACTTTGCTGCTGGTTCTGGTTGTTCTGCTGTTTGTTGCGGTTCTGGTTGTTGCCGCCCTGCTGTTGGTTGGCCACGGCATTCACGTCGACGCGCTGCTGTCCGATGCGGGCACGCTTCTGCTTGCCATTCTTCTCCTCGCGCTCCTTACGCTTCTCCTCCTTGCTCTTCTTCTTGGGGCGCGTACTCTGGTTCATGGCCGAGAGGTCGATGTGGCCCTTCACCGTCAGCGACGGGGCGGCCACGTTCTCCTTGGTCAGGCGGAACACGCCATCCTCCGAAACGTCGCCGATGACCGGCTTTTCCTTCTTTTTCTTTTCCGGCTTGGGGGCAGGTGCCGCGGGGGCCTCCTGCTGCTGAACGGGTTCGGCCACAGGCTTAGCCTCAACGGTCTCCTTCACCTCCACCACGGGTTCGGGCTCCGGTTCCGGCGTAGGCACAGGTTCAGGCTTGACCTCCTCCACGACCACCGGCTCCACGGGCTTCTCAGCCGGCTTTGCCTCGGGCTTTGGCTTGTTGAGGTCAATCTTGCCCACCACCTTCGGGCCACTGACGTTGACCTTGGTGGTTTCGGCCATTACCTCTTCGCGGCGGGCAGCCTTTTCCTTCTCCTTGGTGCTCTGCCGCTGCTGTTGCATCTCAGTGACTTCCTTGCGGAGACCTTTGTCGGGACTAAATTCCTTCAGCAACATCTCGTATTGTTCTTCCGTTATGCGGCTGTTGGGATTAGCCTCCACCTCCGTGAAGCCTTTCTTCTGCAGGAACTCGACTGCCGTCTGTAGTCCTACATTGCATTCTTTGGTTGCTTTATTTAGTCTTATACTCATCTTTCCATTTACCATTTAACCATTTAACCATTCTCTTCGCTTTCATTTGCCATCTGTGTCTCACTAATTCAAGTGGTAAATGGTAAATGTCATGCTTCCTCGTCCTCCTCGAACTCGGCGGCCAGCACTTTCAGGGTGTCGTCGACGGTCTCCTCTTCCAGGTCGGCCTCCTTGATAATCATCTCGCGCGGAGCGTTCAGCACCTGGCGGGCAGTGGTCAGACCTATCTTCTTCAGTTCCTCGATGACCCAAGGCTCGATTTCGTCGGCAAAGTCGTCGAGTTGCACGTCTTCTTCCTCTTCTTCGTTCAATTCGCGGAACACGTCGATGGTGTAACCCGTGAGCATCGAGGCCAGTTTGATGTTGGCGCCGCCCTTACCGATGGCCAGGCTCACCTGGTCGGGATTCAGGAAGACTTCGGCCTTCTTGCCTTCCTCGTCCAGGTCTACGCGGTTGACGTTGGCCGGACTGAGGGCACGGGTGATGAAGAGTTGCGGGTTCTGGGTGTAGTTGAGCACGTCGATGTTCTCGCCACGCAGTTCGCGCACGATGCCATGCACACGGCTACCCTTCACGCCGACGCAGGCGCCCACGGGGTCGATGCGCTCGTCGTAACTTTCCACAGCCACCTTGGCACGCTCGCCGGGGATGCGGGCCACGCGGTGGATAGTGATGAGTCCGTCGTTGATTTCGGGCACCTCGGCCTCCATCAGTCGCTTCAGGAAGTCGGGGGTCGTGCGGCTCAGGATAATCTTGGGGTTGCCGTTGGCATTGTCCACACGCAGGATGACGGCCCTGACGGTCTCGCCCTTGCGGAAGAAGTCGCCGGGTATCTGCTCCTGCTTGGGCAACAGCAGTTCGTTGCCCTCGTCATCCAGCAACAGCAGTTCGCGCTTCCACACCTGGTACACTTCGCCAGAGACGATTTCACCCACGCGGTCCTTGTACTGATTGTACAGCGTGTCGTGCTCCAGTTCCAGGATGCGGCTGGCCAGCGTCTGGCGCAGGGTCAGGATGCTGCGACGGCCAAACGAGGCGAAGTCCACCTGCTGGCTCACTTCCTCGCCCACCTCATAGTCGTCCTCGATCTGGCGGGCAACCGACAGGCTGATTTCGCGCTGCGGGTCCACGACCTGACCGTCCTCCACCACGGTGCGGTTGTGGTAGATTTCGAAGTCGCCCTTGTCGGGGTTCACAATCACGTCGTAGTTGTCGTCCGATCCGTAGGTCTTTGCAATGACACTGCGGAAGCACTCCTCCAGGACACTGACCAGCGTGGCGCGGTCGATGTTCTTCATTTCCTTGAACTCCGCGAAGGAGTCAATCAGGTTCACCGTTCCCGGTGCATTCGTTTTTGTTGCCATACTTATATTTTTTATTTTACTTTTATCAGATACTTCGTGTATGCCACTTCCTCGTAGGTGAAGTGCATAGCCACCATCTCCTTATGGGCACGCTTCGCCCCTTCGGGTTTCACCCGCTGCTCCACCTCCAGGGTGAAGGTGTCCGGGCCCGCCTCCGTCAGTGTTCCCTGATACTTGTGCCCGTCGCGCGTCTGTGTCTCCACGGGCTCGCCGACATGAATCTCGTATTGCCGGCGTACGCGGAAGGGCTGGCCCAGTCCGGCACTGCCCACCTCCAGTTCGTAGTCCTCCTGGTCACGGTTGAGGTGCGCCTCGATGAAGCGGCTCAGTTCTGCACAGTCCTCAATCCACACACCATCGGCATGGTCGATGACCACCACGATGCTGTCGTCGGCCGAAACGCTGACGTCGACCAGGAAATAGTCCTTGTCGGCCAGCCACTCGTTTACCACACTCTCTACAAGCCTTTTGTCTATCATACTTAGATTTTGAGCCTTTTTTTAACCTGTCTTTCATTAACGTGAAGTGAGGAACTCCTTCCGGGCTCCTCACTTTCAACACTGCAAAGGTACGAATATCCTCGCGAATAACCAAATTTTTATGGGGGTTTTCCAGGCTGCAACCCAAATTCGGCTTCAAGAACGGTTTCAACGATGCATCGTTTGCATTGGAGCGACGCGTCGTTAAAGCTAACGCGACACATCGTTAAGGGCAACGCGACGCATCGTTAAGGCCAACGCGACGCGTCGGTATTCAATGTCCCTGCACAGGCATGCTCCAGTAGAGGAACAGGCCCACCATGAGCATGACCATGATGGCCAGGGCAGCAATGCCCATGAGGAATCCGCGGTTGGCGGTACGTATGTTTCTTCTGCGTCTCATAATCGGCTTTTTTTGATACGATTGATTGCCTAGGACTTCCTAGGACGACCTGGGATATCCTGGTCTTCCCTAGTTCTTCTTAGTTGGGCCTAGGATTCTCCTGTACTCATCTTCGTTCTTCAGCAGTTCCACGGCACGATCGAGCACCGTGTCGCTCTTGAGCAGATGCAGGGCGCGCCCGCGCTGGTAGTAGTAGCGGCTCACGATTTCGTCCTCCAGATAGGGACGAATGTCCTCGCGATGAGCCTCCAGGTCGGTCTTCAGGTCACCCTTCAATGCGGCCTCCAGTTGTCCGAAGGCTTCCTCGGCACGTTCGTAACAGCCCTCCAGGCGGGCGGCATCGCGCAGCACCTTCAGAACCTCGTCGGTACGCCGGTTAGGCTTGAAGTCGCTCTCCACCATGTGCTGCACGAAGTCGGCATAGTCGGCATCGCTGAGCACGAACTCGTCGGCTGGGGCAATCGCGGCGTGATGCTGGGCATAGCGGGTGACGAAGTTCAGCATCTCGTCGCTCTCCACAGCATCGTAGACCACCGATGCCAGGCTGTCGGGCCGGGCCTCGACGTCGGGTTTGATGCCACCTCCGTCGCGCACCTCACGCCCACCGCGGGTATAGAACACACGGGTCAGCGAGTCGGGCACGGTGCCCACGCGACCGTCGGCTGTGAGGTGGCGGTAGTCATACGCCTGTATGCATCGGCCCGAAGGGATGTAGTAGCGCGAGATTGTCAGTTTCAGGTTGCCCCGATAGGGCACCTCGTGTATGGCCTGCACCAGGCCCTTACCGTAGGTCCGGGTGCCCATGATGACGGCGCGGTCCATATCCTGAAGGCTTCCGCTCAGGATTTCGGCTGCCGAAGCCGAATTGCCGTTCACCAGCACCACGATGGGGGTCAGCGTGTCCAAGGGCTCCGACGTGGTGAAGTATTCACGGTTCGACGAGGCCAGTTTGCCCCGTGTGTACACCACCTTCTCACCCTTTCCCACAAACAGGTTGACGATGCTGACGGCCTCGTCGATGGCACCGCCGGGATTGTCGCGCAAATCCAGCACCAGGCGCTGCATGCCCTGTTCGCGAAGGTCGGAGAGGGCGTGGCGCATCTCCAGCGTGGAGCCCGTGGTGAAGTTGGCCAGATAGAGATAGCCTATGCCGTCGTCCATCATGCCGTAGTAGGTAATGGTGGGCAGTTGTATGTTCTTGCGCGTCAACCGGAAGGTCAGGGGCTCCTCCTGCCCCATTCGCCGCACCACCACTTCCAGGCTCGTCCCCGGCTCGCCTCGCAGCAGGTTGCTCACCTGGTCGGTGGGCATCTTCAGCACATCCCGGCCGTCGACCGAGAGTATGATGTCGCCCGCACGCATACCTGCCAACTGGCTGGGCGTACCCTCGTAGGGCTCGATAATCATTGTGCGCTCCTCCTTCGTATTGTATCGGATGATGCTGCCGATACCGGCATACTTGCCTGTGGCCATCTGGCGCAGTTCGTCGTCGTCCTCGGGATAGTACTGGGTGAAGGGGTCGACGTGCGAGAGCATCGACTTGATGGCCCACCCGATGGTGGTGTCAGCCGACAGCGTGTCGACGTAGTAGAGGTCGAGTTGGCGGTAGATGTCGTCGAAGAGTTCCAAGTGGTGACCAATCTCCGCATTGTGGCTCTCTGTGCGCTGGGCTTGGACAGCGCCAACGGACAATTGGAAATTGAAGATTGAAGATTGGGCTGCGCCAACCAACAATAATAATATAAGGTATAGTCTTTTCATTTTGCTTAATTTCTTAGATTCCCTAGTACGACCTAGGACTTCCTAGGATGACCTAGGATTTGACTGGCTTCACGGCGAATCGCATCCCACGTCGGTTCGGGCAGTCGGGTCCCGACAACCTGTATGATGTTCTGCGAAAGCAGCGACCCCATGCGCAGGCACGACTCCAGGGCTGCGCCCCGAGACAGGGCGTAGAGGAATCCACCGGCAAAGAAGTCGCCTGCTGCCGTCGTATCCACCACGTCCACCGAACGACCGGGCACACTGGCACGTTGTCCCTCGAACATGCCCAGGCTGCCTCGCTTGCCCACCTTCACCACGGCCCACCGAGCCATCGCGGCTATCTCAGTCAGGGCATCCTCGGGAGCCTTGCCGCAGGTGAAAGCGGCACTCTCTTCTTCGTTGGTAAAGACGATGTCGATGTACTCTGTCACCAGTTCGCGAAGCAACGAACGGTTATCGTTGACCACATTATAACTGGCCAGGTCGATGCTCGTGGTCAGGCCCATCTGCTTTGCCACGCGGCAGATGCGACGTATCAAGTCGTTGTTCTGAACCAGATAACCCTCGATGTGGAGTATGTCATAGCCCTGGAACAGTTCGGGCACAATGTCGTCAGGAGCCATCTGCCCAGCCACGCCCAGATAGGTGGCAAAGGTGCGCTCGGCGTCAGGTGTGATGAAGGTGTTTGCCACGCCTGTCGCACCGCCCTGCCGCACGAGGC
Organism: Bacteroidaceae bacterium; assembly: GCA_017444005.1. Classification (GTDB taxonomy): domain Bacteria; phylum Bacteroidota; class Bacteroidia; order Bacteroidales; family Bacteroidaceae; genus Physcousia. The sequence goes on from JAFSXQ010000235.1 coordinate 15,911, forward strand.
GTGCCTCGATGCCTACCGAGTCGCAGTTGTCCGAAAAGAAACGCCCCATCTCATCATCGCCTACGCGGCCGATAAAACCAGGATGCGCACCCAAATTTGCCAAGGCCAGCATCGCATTGCCGGCACTGCCGCCCGTGGCCCTTGCAGGGTGCCACTGCTGCATCTGCCGCGACAGCACCTGCTGACGCGGCTCGTCGATAAGTCGCATACCGCCCTTTTCCAGGCCCATCTGCGCCAACTGTGCGTCGTCCTGGAGGCGCACCAAAACGTCGACTAATGCATTACCAATACCAATAATCTTCTTCATTTCGCGTAAATTTCTGCAAAGATAATCATTTTTTTTCGTATTTGTTTTGTTAATTCAAAATTTATTCATACCTTTGCACTCGCATTCGGGAAATGAATGTGACAAACCTGCTTCAGTAGCTCAGTTGGTTAGAGCACCTGACTGTTAATCAGGGGGTCGTTGGTTCAAGCCCATCCTGAAGCGCAAAACAAACTGGCGTGCAACGCATTGTTAAGCAAGGAGTTAGACAAAATCTAACTCCTTATTTTTTTGCTCAAAAGTCATGTTCAAATCTAACCGACTGAACAAATGGTGTACAATGACTCCCCTCCGAGCGAAAGGAAATCTTGACATTATTGACGTTCAATGGTTATTAGACCACAAATTTTGCCAAAGACACCTGCCTCATAAACGCGGCAGGTGTCTTTGGCTATTGGAGAAAATATGGCCTTAATTCAACCGACCATTATTTAAGGCTTGTTTATCATCATTTGTATGCTACAAGATAGTAATCGCGATTACAGTAATGAAGATTACTATTTTAAGATATAATGGCATTTCTATTAAAAATTGCCGATAAGTTGCCAAATGTACCCTCAAAAGCACACATTTGGCAACTTATCAGCAATTATTTGGGTGGAAGAAAAAGTTTATCCATTGTGATTGTTCGTTGAATCAGATGAGTGTGCTTACCTTGCGACAGGCCATAGGTAGTGACCAACACATATTGAACAGCATCCTTTGTTCCCGTTTCCTCAATAAAGCGTGTCCGGCGACGACGTAAATTCTCTCCTTCTGTACTAGATATGGAATAGTCATCTTCGGCAAACTTCATTTCGCATAAACTAATGACATTATCGGCACGTTCTAAAAGCAAATCAATCTGCGCACCCTTGGCAGAATCAGTACCCCGGACATACCAGGAATAGACATTACTGGAAATTCCCTCTATACCCAAGGCATCTTTTATCTGCGGAACATGCCAAAGACACACTCGCTCAAAAGCTCGTCCCATCCATGAGGTCAAACGGCCAGAAAGCAGATGATGGCTCCAATACTGATCGTCGCCAGAACTTTGTTGGATGACTTGATAATAAAAGAGTGTGTAAAGGTCTGTCAACTGGATGATGGCATCCTTTTTCTTCTGCCCAATACGCTTGTATGTCCGAATGAAGCCACACCATTCCAACTCTTGGATAATGCGCGACAACTTTCCATTGCTGCTCAGTCTGCCAAGTTTGACTATCTCCTCACGGGTAAGACCTGTCTGTTTCTTTGTTAAGGTCTCAACCACCTTTATATAAGGTTCCGGCTTGTCAAAGAGAGAGGCATAGAGCATATTGAACTCATCGGCCAACTCACCGTCAGGATTAAAGATAAGATTGTCAATGTTTTGCGAAAGACTCAGTTCCTTGTCAAAAAGACTCCAGTAATAAGGTATACCCCCAAACACCATATAGGCCTGCAACAGTTGGTATCGACTTAGACCTAACTCCATGCTTTCACTCATCTGTTCGCACTCATTTAGGCAGAAAGGCTGTAAGTGAATCTTATGAGTCAGGCGGTTGTGGAGTCCACCGTGGTTATTGATTATTTTCTTCACAATCCAAGAGGTGGCACTTCCACAGACGATAAGCACGATGTCTTTTCTATCAGTAGCCCAGGCATTCCAAAAATGCTCCAAAGCGGGTAGGAAGTTAGAACGTGGTGTGTCCATCCATGGCAATTCATCCAAAAATATCACTTTGCGGCCTTGTGGTAAAGTCTCAATCCACTCTTCTAATAGCAAGAAGGCATCCATCCATGTTTTGGGCTTGCTGCAATTACATCCAGCTTTCTTCAAAGAAGCCTGAAAGCCCTTCAGTTGGTTAGACTTGGTTGCTTTTGCTAAACCTGTATGTGTAAAGGCAAAGTTTCCTTCCAATGCCTCTTTAATGAGATAAGTCTTACCTACACGACGGCGCCCATAAACCGCAATGAATTCAGAACGCTTTGTGGTAAAAGCCTTCTGTAGTGTCCTAATCTCTTGTTTTCTTCCTATTATCATAATATACTCGTTGTTTTTAGTTCTTCTCCTATTCTGATGCGAATGCAGTGCAAAGATAGCACAATATTTTTGAAAAATACGCGATAAGTTGCCAAAAGTGTATTTTTTTAACTACATTTGGCAACTTATCAAGCATTTTGGACTATATTTCCCTATGATATAAAGCTATCCAATGGTCTATTATTGACCGCGCTTATTGCCATTTCTTTCCCTTTGAGTCCAGCAGTTTCGGGTCTGCCATCAGTTCATGAAAGCGTTTCTGCGGTACATCGGAACCTCCAAGTGGTCTGCCGACCACTGCATGCAAAGCCCGATGGAAGGTGATATAGTTGCATGACTCAATATGATCTGTCTGTCGTAGAGCGTAAAGGAGGTAGGTCAGACGTGATGCGCCAGAATTCTCAAAAAGATAGTCTTTGATAAGAGACTTCAACCTCTCCGAAGCCTGTAATCTCTTTGAAAGACTTCAGGACTCCTTCATAACAGTCTGCCGTACCAGCCTTACCTGCTTTACGCTTTTCTGCGATAATCTCTTCCCAAACACCAATGAAGGAGGAAGATTCACTTCGTCCAGTCAATGCCGTTTTGATACGATCAAGCGTCAATGGCCCTGTTTCATTCAGGTTCACTACTGTAAGAACAAAGCTATTGAATACTTCCTGCAACCTCGTTTTCCGCTCGTAATTGGTTTCGAGTCCTACCTTCCGTTCGCCCTGACCTGTAGCATTAAATATCTTGGCTAACTGAGTTGAAGAACATTTTTCCCCAAGGTTATGATAGTACCTTGACCGAAGGATAGTAAGCCGAACACAAAGAGGAAAGAAGTGGGAACACCACGGGAACACGCTGCCAGTCTATTATAGCATATTTTAGGCTGTCAATGAAAATCAGATAAATCAGTAATACGCTGATAATGAGGGATAAAGAGTATTGAAGAATTAAATAACAAAGGCGGTTGGTTCAACTGTTAATCAGGGGGTCGTTGGTTCAAGCCCATCCTGAAGCGCAAAAGCCGAGATTCGTCTCGGCTTTTTGCATTTTAGGGGACTTTACTTTCACCAACGCCTGACTCGCGGAACGGCATCAATTACTGCAAGGCTAGTTCTGGAAACACAAATCGCCCGCTCCTCAGATGAGGGGCGGGCGATTTACTGATTTCCAGGATATACTTGAATTCCTAGATTTACTCTGCGGTTTATTTAACCACCTTCTTGCCGTTGACAACGAAGACACCCTTCGTGGCCTTGGCAACGCGACGACCAGAGAGGTCGAAGATAGCCTTGGCGTCGTTGGCATCCGAAGTAGCAACGTCGATACCGTCAACCATAGGACTGCTGCTCGAAATAGCGGCATTCATCTCATCAATCTTCTTGTCGAGAGCTTCGATAGCAGCCACATCGGCATACTTCAACTGAGAAGCCGAAGTCATGAACATATAGCCACTCTCCAGAACTTCCTGAACCGTGGGATGAGCCGGGAAGAGGTTGAACTCGGAGAAGGTGAAGAA
>JAFSXQ010000236.1 GCA_017444005.1 Bacteroidaceae bacterium
CATGAACAAGCGCGAGAAGGGCAAGAAGTATCGCGACTCGTACGTCGAAGGCCCCTGGCTGATGCAGCGCGGCGGCCGCTGGCTGCTGATGTATGCCGCAGGCGGAGTGCCCGAGCACATCGCCTATTCCTCGGCCGACAACCCACTGGGCCCCTGGCACTACGAGGGTGAAATCATGCCCCTGGGCGGCACCGACTCGTTCACCAACCACAGCGGCGTGGCCGACTTCCGCGGACACAGTTACTTCTTCTACCACACCGGCTGGCTGCCCGGCGGTGGCGGCTTCGGTCGCAGCACGTCCGTTGAGGAATTCCAGTACACCGAGGATGGCAAGTTCCCCACCATACATCCCACTCGCGAAGGCGTGAAGCCCATCCAGAACTTCTGTCCCTTCCGTCGCGTGGAGGCCGAGACGATGGCCTTCAGCCACGGGCTGCACACGACACAGAACCAGCAGACGGGCGTCTACGTCAGCGACATCCACGACGGCGACTGGCTGAAGTTGCAAGCCGTAGACCTCGGCACCAGCGGTGCCCGCAAGTTCACCGTCTCAGCCGCTTCTGCTCTGCGTGGCGGACGCATCGAACTGCACGTCGACAGTGTGCACGGCCTCTGCCTGGGCACCGTAGAGATTACGGGCACAGGCGGTTGGGAGGAATGGCGCACGTTCGATGCCTTCCTGCCCCGCACGGCAACGGGCGTTCACGATCTCTACCTCACCTTCCACGGACGCAAGGGACCGAAACTCTTCAACTTCGACTGGTGGCAACTGGACGAATGCAAGAGTCTGAACCTGCCCATCCTGCAGACCCACTACACCGCCGACCCGGCTCCGCTGGTGGTTGGCGACACGGTGTTCCTCTACGTCAGTCACGACTCGCACGCCGATGAGATTATGGACGCGCGCGAACGCAACAGCGCCGGTTTCTTCATGTACGACTGGCTGCTCTACACCTCGACCGATATGGTCAACTGGACTGACCACGGGCCGGTGGCCTCGCTGCGCGACTTCTCGTGGCGCGGTCGCGACAACGGCGCCTGGGCCATACAGTGCGTCGAGCGAGGCGGCAAGTACTACATCTATGCTCCCCTGCACGGACACGGCATCGGCGTGCTGGTGGCCGACTCGCCCTACGGTCCCTTCAAGGACCCCCTGGGCAAGCCCCTGGTGTGGCAGCGTGAGCACTGGGACGACATCGACCCCACCGTCTTCATCGACCGGCAGGGACAGGCCTGGATGTACTGGGGCAACCCCAATACCTATTATGTACGCCTGGGCGAGGACATGATCAGCACCCAGGGCGACATCACGAAACTCGACTACCACATCGACCACTACCAGGAGGGCCCCTGGCTCTACGAACGCGACAACCACTGGTATCTGGCCTACGCATCGACGTGCTGTCCCGAGGGCATCGGCTACGCTATGGCCGACTCGCCCACTGGCCCCTGGACGTGCAAGGGCTACCTGATGGCTCCCACCCCACGCGACCGAGGCAACCATCCCGGCATCATGGACTTCAAGGGCCGCAGTTACCTGTTCGGACAGGACTACGACCTGCTGCACTTCGAGACGAAGAACCACTTCGAGCGCCGTTCGGTGAGCGTGGCTGAGATGACCTACAACGCCGACGGCACCATCCAGGAAGTGCCCTACTGGCTCGACCTGAAGGAACCCACGCCCGTCGCCACGCTCAACCCCTATCGCCGTGTGGAGGCCGAGACTATGGCCTGGGGCTATGGGCTGCGCACGGAAAAGGTGGGCATCGCCGGCACTCGCGAACTGGTGGCTAAGGCCCAGGGTAAGAGCGTCGTTGACCAGTTCCCCACCAGCACGGGCCGCAAGAACCTCTACGTCTATGACCTGGACGCCGGCGAGTACATCCGTCTGCGCAACGTCGACTTCGGCAAGAAGGCGCCCCACAGTTTCACCCTCAACGCCGCTGCCGCCCCCGATGCGCAGGCCGTCATCGCCGTGCGCATCGACTCGCCCGGAGGCCCGCAGGTGTGCAGCATCACCGTCCAGTCCACGGGTTCCGCCGACGACTTCCTCAACTTCGCCACTCAGTTCAAGAACAAGATGCCGAAGGGGGTCCACGACCTCTACCTCTGCATCGAGCAGGCGAAGGGCGACGTGCGCCTCGACTGGTGGCAATTCAAATAAAGGTTAAGGATTAAAGGTTAAGGATTAAAGGTTAAAGGTTAAAGGTTAAGGATTAATACCAAAGATTATGAAACGAACATATCTGACGCTCGCGCTGCTCATCGGTGCAGCCAACTTTCAACTTTCAACAGGTTCCGTCCGTGCCCAGGAGGCCGTATACGACGAAGGTCCCACGATGGGCTGGAGTTCGTGGAACACCTATGGGGTGAACATCAACGAGACCCTCATCCGCAAACAGGCCGCAGCCATGATTTCGAAGCGGCTCTACGAGGTGGGCTTCCAGTACATCAACATCGACGACGGCTACTTCGGAGGCCGCGACAAGGATACCGGCCAGTTGCTCATCCATCCGACCCGCTTCCCCAACGGACTCAAGGACCTCGTCGACTACATCCACTCGAAGGGTCTGAAGGCAGGCATCTACTCCGACGCCGGGCGCAACACCTGCGGCAGCATGTTCAACGGCGATGCCATCGGCAAGGGCGTGGGCCTCTACGAGCACGACCAGCAGGACATCGACTTCTTCTTCAAGGAACTGGGCTTCGACTTCATCAAGGTCGACTTCTGCGGCGGCTCCTACTACCACAACGAAGACCACCTCGTGCTCGACGAACGCGAGCGCTACACGGCCATCGCCCAAGCCATCCGCAACACGGGGCGCACCGACGTCCGCATGAACGCCTGCCGCTGGGCCTATCCCGGCCCGTGGATTTCGGACGTAGCCTTCTCGTGGCGCACCACGGGCGACATCTACAACAGTTGGGAAAGCGTACGTAACATCATCAAGGAGAACCTCTACCTCTCGGCCTACTGCCACGACGGGCACTACAACGACATGGACATGCTGGAGGTGGGCCGCTCGCTGTCCGCCATCGAGGACCAGACCCACTTCGGACTCTGGTGCATCATGGCCTCGCCCCTGCTCATCGGGTGCGACATGAGCAACATCAAGGCATCGACCCTCTCGCTGCTCCGCAACAAGGACCTTATCGCCCTCAACCAAGACCCGCTCCACCTGCAGGCCTACGTCTGCCAGCGTTCGGGCGAGTGCTACGTCCTGGTCAAGGACATCGAGCAACTGAACGGTACGAAGCGCGCCTTTGCCGTCTACAACCCCAGCGACCAGGAGCAAACCGTGCAGGTCGACTTTGCGCTGATGGACCTCGGCGGTACCATCCAACTGCACGACTGCTTCAAGAAGCGCGATACCAACCCCGCCGAGGGCACCCTCGAAGTCACCCTGCCGGCTCACGGGACCGCCATCTACACCGCCCAGGCCGAACAGCGCCTGGAGCGCACCATCTACGAAGCCGAGACGGCCTTCAACGGCACCTACCAGGAACTCTCCAACAATCAGGTCTTCCCCAGTGGTTCCTACGACGAGGTCGACTACGCCTCGGGCGGCTGCAAGGTCGGTTGGCTGGGCAAGAGCGAGGCCAACAGCCTCGAGTGGCATAACGTCTACAGCCCCTACGGCGGACGCTACCGCCTCACCCTCGGCTTCATCAGCGGCGAGAACCGCTCTGCCCGGCTCATGGTGAACGGAACGCTCGCGAAGAACCTCACCTCCCTCAACTCAGGCGGCTGGAGGAAAGTGGGCACACGCAGCATTGAGATTCGTCTGGAAGCCGGGCAGAACACCATCGCCCTCAGCAACCCCTCCGCCTGGATGCCCGACATGGACTACATCCGGCTCGAGTGCCTCGAATCCGACGGCGTGGAAAATGTGAAAATGAAGGATGGAGAAAACGAGAGAATGAGAACCACACAGGCTGCCTACGACCTCAGCGGCCGCCGCGTCATATCGTCGCGCACGACTCATCCCGCGCCCGTCATCAAGAGGGGGCGCAAGGTGCTGAAAGTGAAGTGATATAGCGTTGCAGGTCGCTCCGCAGGCGCTGATAGGGTTCACTCGTGAGGAATTTCACGCTCTTGCGTATCATCTGGTCGATGGCTCCCAGCCGACGCTGGTAGCACGATAGTTCGTTCTGGCGCTGCTGCGCATGCACGGCGTTGCGGCGGATTTCAGCCTCGCGCTCCTTGCGCAGTTGCACGCAGATGGGGGTTAGCAGCGGTATGACGACGCCGTCCATCAGCGTGTGGCCCTGCATGTAGAGGTAGGCCGTCTCGGGCGTCAGGCCCAGGGCGAGCAACTGGTCGCGCAGCGGCTTGTACGTTTTCTTGCCCTCGGGATAGTGCTGCTGCATCCAGTTTATCTTCCGGTTCACGGTGTGCCGCAACTGCTCCAGCGTGCGCTCGGGGTGGAAGGGATTCACGTCGCGAATGCTCACCAGGCCGCCGAAGTCCATCAGCGTGAAACGGCTGTAGCAGTCGTAGCGGTACACCCACACGTTCCACACGAAGAGCGGCCAAATGATGGTGCTGTATTCGCGCATGAAGGCCTCCAGGTCCACCATCTCGCGGTCGTTGAGCGTGGCCATGACGCACACCTCGTGCAGCCCGCGCGCATAGCACTGGTAGTTCTCAATCGCATACACGTAGGTGTGGAAGACGTAGGGATTGTCGATGATTTCCTTCGAGATGGGCGTCGTGCCCTGCATCAGGTAGTCGTAGTCGGCATCCACGCAGGCAATCAAGTTCCGGCCCAGGTTGCCCCCGCTCGCGTCGGGCTTCTCCCCCCGGCCGTCTCCCAGCACATTCCTCAGCACATTCTTCTTGCCCTTGCCCAGGTTGGTGCGCGAGGGCAGCATCACCTCGAAGGTGAGCGTGTCCGACTCGAACTCGTCGAGCACCGAGCGCCAGAACTGCACATCGTCGTAACTCTCCACGTAGGCCACCACACGGCGGCGTGCCCCGTTGGGACGCAACCGGTTTGCCGCCTCAATGTAGCGCGACGATATGTTATCCGTCAGTCTGTGAGCCATTAATCCTTATCTCTTAACCATGAACTATGAGCCCTTAACCATGAACCCTTACCCCACCACAATGTCCTCCACGTCCGTGATGCAGTCCTGCCAGCCGTCCATGACGACGGCCGGGCTGTGGGTGGTGAGGACCACCTGCACGTTCGGATTCAGTTCGCGCACGAGGGCGATGAGTTGCTTCTGCCATTCGAAGTGGAGGCTGACCTCCGGTTCGTCCATGAACAGCACCGTCGGCTGTCGATTCTGCACCAGCACGGTCAGCAGGATGATGAGCATCTGCTTCTCGCCCGACGACAACTGATAGGGCTCTATCGTCTCGTCGTACTGCAGGAAGCGTATCTCGTTCGACTCCCGGTCGATGCGTTTGCCCGTGCTCCGGAACAACTCGTCCACCAGGTCCTGAAAGCGCGTCTTCTCGCCCATCATCTCCTGGGCCTTCGCCTGCGCCTCTCCGTCGCCGGAGGTCAACAGCGCTATCATGCGGTTCGAGAGGTTCACCTGATAGTCGAGGTAGCGGCGCTGCAGCGTATAGAGTTGGAAGTCGAGTTCCGTCTGCAACTTCAGGCCGGTGACCTTCGAGAGCAGTTCGCTGCTGATGACCGCCCGGTCGAAGGAGCGTACCACGTCGAACCGCACCGTCTCGGCATCCTCCGGGCAGAACGTAATCGTCACGCCGCTCATGTGCCGCTCCAGGTCGCGCCGCTCCAGCAGGTGCTTCACCACGCGGTTCAGTATCGTCGACTTCCCCACCCCGTTCACGCCGCTCAGTATGTTCACGTCGGGGCGCAGCGTCCACACGATATGTCGCCGCCCGCTCCACAGCGAGTCTATCTCGATCTTTTGGATGTAATCTGCCGTCTTCTTCATGGTCGTTTTTCTGATATCCACTGCAAATATACAGATAATTTACGAAACTCACCTCATCCCGGCTTCGCTTTTTCTGTCCCGAGGGGAAGAATTTGGATACAGGAACGATGCGAGGCGTCGGCCGAAAGGACGCGACGTGATGACGATAACGACGCGACGCGATGGGCGAAAGGACGCGACGCGATGACGATAACGACGCGACGCGTTAAGGACAACGTCCACAAAATTTGCGCTTCCGTTGCGGAAAGTAGGAATATTTTTCTTATCTTTGTGGGCAAAATCACACAACATGACAAAGAACAAGGATACCATGAGAAAAGGACTACTCTTCTTACTGCTATGCGTGACGCGCCTGACGGCGACGGCCCAGGACGACATCACGAAGTACTACCTGACGAACTACGGGTTCGACACGGACTTCAACTACACGGCCGACAGCAAGGCACGCGTGGCCCAGGAAATACTGGACATCCCCGGCTGGACGGCCGAACTGAGCGCCGACTACACCATCACGGGCATCTACGAGTTCGGCTTCGGAGGCACCTTCAACGGCGCCTCGGTGCCCGCCCAGGGCTTCGACGGCGAGGCGGGCGGCGGCCTGGCCCTGTCGACGGGATGGGAACAGACGTTCGTCTACTACCAGACGGTGACGCTGCCCAAGGGCACATACACCATCACCGCCCCCACCTACAACGGCAAGACGGCCACCCGGGGCACCTCGTTGCTGGCCTGGGTGCCTGCGACGGGCAGCAGCGTCGGGTCGGCCGTCGACAGTTATCCCTCGAAGAAGTGGACGGAGGACAAGGTGAGTTTCACCCTGACGAAGACCACCCGGGGGCGCATACAGATCGGCTACAAGGCTGCGGCCGGAGGCTCGGCCAACTCGGCCTGCCTGCTCATCGACTACGTGCGGCTGACGGGTCAGGACATGGCCGTGAGCAAAACGGCGCTGAAGACGTCGCTCAACACGGCCAATAAGGCCTACGGCAATGGTACAGGCGAGGGGGCGACCGAACTGAAGGCGGCCATCGACCAGGCACAGGCCGTCTACGACGACACGGAGGCCACGATGCCCCAGGTGCTGGAGGCCACTTACGTGCTCGACCACGTGCTGGAGGACTATCAGATGCGGAACGCCTCGGAGCAGAACCCGGTGGACGTGACGACGTACATCGCGAACCCCTCGTTCGAGCAGAACGGCACCACGGGGTGGACCACACAGAACATGCAAACGCAGTCGAACAGCGTCTTCTCGCGCAAGCAGGGGACCTACTACCTGGAGTCGTGGGTCGGCATCGGGCAGCAGATTGGCGACGCCGCCGTGACCCAGGTCATCCCCCGACTGCCACGCGGACGCTACCAACTGACGGCCTCGGCCCTGCACATACAGCAGTCGGGCAGCAACAGCACCACCAACAAGGGGGCGGCCCAGACGGGAGCCGACCTCGTGGCCGGTACGGCGAAGACGGCGGTGACGAGCATGAAGCAGTACACGGTCTCCTTTGCCGTCGTCGAGGAGACGGAGGCGGTGAAAATCGGGCTGCGCGCCCAGGGGGCCACGGGCAACTACCTGTGCGTCGATAACTTCAAACTGCAATACATCGGCCAAGTGAGCGATGCCGACCTGGCCCAGGAGGTACAGAACCTCGTGGAGAAAGGCCAGGCCTATCTGGACAAGGGCATACAGCAGACCGTTGCCACAGCCCTGACGGCGGCTATCGACCAGGCCCGCACGGCCCTGCAAGGCACGGGGACCGGCACCGACGGCCAGACGCTGTACGATGCGGCGGCTCTCGGCGAGGCACGCACGGCCCTGCTCTCCACACTGGAGGCCGCAGAGGCCTCGCGCCAACTATACGACGCCCTGCAGGAGCGCATCGACTATGCCGAGAAGGTGCTCGGCTGGTGGCAGGGCGACACGCGCAAGGCCGGGGCCCTCACCAATCTGGCCACAGCCATCGAGACGGCCCGGGAGAAACTGGTGGACTACACCCTGACGGACGCCCAACTGCGGTCGGCCGCCAACACGCTGAACACACGCACGAAGGCCGTGGACAAGCGGATATACTGCAGCGCGAACGCCTGTGGCTCGGACACGGAACTGCAGAACCCCGACAGTTACTGGTCGTATGAACGCTCGATGCAGTCGAAGCACTGGATCCTGTTCTGGGAGAAGGGCTACGGAACGGACGCCCCCTCGGCCGTGCCCGGCATACTGGAGCGGGCCGACCAGATATTCGAGTTCTATGCCGACAGCCTGGGCTACATCACCATCAACCAAGGCAAGTCGAAGACGGATACCTACAAGATGATTATCCGCCTGCGCCACTCCACCGACTGGGAGGCCAGCGGCAGCGGCATCGACAACCAGATAGGCCTGCTCACGCTCTCCAACGGAGCCCACACGTCGCGCTCGGGACAGACCGTAGCCCACGAGATCGGGCACTGCTTCCAGTACCAGACCCACTGCGACAACGGCGACTGGAACGGCTGGATGTACAACTGGGGCCAGTCGACGCTGAACGTCTTCTGGGAGATGTGCGCCCAGTGGCAGGCCTACAAGTTCTACCCCCAGATGCAGTTCGTCTGGGACTCGGGGCAGGGCAACGACTGGTTCGGCGGCACCATCAACGGCCTGCACCGCCACCCACTGTGCGTGGACCTGCGCTACAACAACTACTTCATCCAGGACTACCTATGCCACAAGCAGGGCGACATGAAGTTCCTGGGCCGCATGTGGAACGAGTCAAAGAACCCCGAGGACCCCTTGCAGACCTACATGCGACTGACGATGACGGGCACTACGGCACAGAAACTCAGCCAACTGGGCGATGAGATGTGGGAGTACGGCGCCCGGATGACGACCTTCGACCTCGACCCCATCCGCGAACAAGGCAAGAGCCGCATCGGTTTCCGCTCGCAGACGGCCCTGACGAAGGACGCCGACCAGTACTGGTGGCCCAAGGCGTCGGACTGCATCGAGAACTGGGGCAACAACGCCATCCGCCTGAACGCCCCCACGACCAAGAAGACTATCTACGTGGAGTTTGAGGGCGAGGCCGGAGCCGACGGCTACACGGCCTACAACACCAACAAAGCCGGCTGGCGCGTGGGCTTCGTGGCCCTGCAGCGCGACGGCACACGCCTGTACGGCGACATCGGCCGCGCCACCTACGCCGAACCGCAGCAGACCCTGGCCTTCGAGTGCCCGGCCCAGTGCCAGTACGTCTGGCTCGTGGTCAGCGGAGCACCCACCAGTTACTGGACGCGCGACTGGCTCAGTTGGAGCGAGGAAAGCACCGCGGAACAGTGGCCCTACCGCGTGAAACTGCACCAGACGAACGTCTACGGCCAGCCCAACAACAACACCCTGCCCACGGGCATCGCGGGAGTGGAGATGGCGGAGACGGCGTCGGACGGCAACGTGTATTCGGTGACGGGCCAGGTGGTGCGCCGCGGAACGACGTCGCTCCAGGGGCTGCCTCAGGGCATCTACATCGTGGACGGACGGAAGGTGATGGTGAAAGGCGAATAAACTACCCGGTATGATACGAGACCTGCAACTGAGAGTGACGCCCAGAGACGGCTACAACGAGCAGTCGATACGGCGATACGTGGCCCGCGAACAGGGATGGGACGAACGCACCATCACCTGCGTCCGGACGCTGAAGCGGAGCATCGACGCCCGACAGCGGGAGGTGTATGTGAACCTGACGGTGCGCGTGTTCATCAACGAACAGCCCCCCGCGGATGAGTTCGAGCCTGTGACGTATCGCGACGTCAGCGACCGACCGCAAGTCATCGTAGTGGGTGCCGGTCCCGGCGGATTGTTTGCAGCACTCCGGCTGATTGAACTCGGCCTACGGCCCATCGTGGTGGAGCGCGGCAAGAACGTGCGCGACCGCAAGAAGGACCTGGCCCGCATCCGTCCCGAGCAACGTGTTGACCCGGAGAGCAACTACTCGTTCGGCGAGGGCGGCGCGGGGGCGTACTCGGATGGTAAACTCTTCACACGCAGCAAGAAACGCGGCAACGGGGAGAAGATTCTGCGCGTCTTCTGTCAGCACGGGGCCAGCCCCAGCATCCTCAGCGATGCGCACCCCCACATCGGTACGGCCAAGTTGCCGCGCGTCATCGAGAACATGCGCGAGACCATCCTGCGCTGTGGCGGCGAGGTGCACTTCGAGACGCGCATGAGCGCGCTGTTAATTCATAATTCACAATGCACAATTCATAATGGGGCTGCGCCCTCTGTCTCCTCTGCGTGCTCTGTGGCAGGCATTGCTTGCACCAACGGTCGGGAGTTTCGCGGACCAGTAATTTTGGCCACGGGCCACTCGGCACGCGACGTATATCGGTGGCTCTACGACAACGGCATCGAACTGGAGGCAAAAGGACTGGCCGTGGGTGTGCGACTGGAGCATCCAGCGGAACTCATCGACCGCATACAGTACCACAACAAGCGCGGACGCGGCGACTACTTGCCCGCCGCCGAATACAGCCTGGTGCAACAGGTGGACGGGCGCGGCGTGTACAGTTTCTGCATGTGTCCCGGTGGATTCGTGGTGCCAGCGGCCAGCGGCCCCGAACAGATTGTGGTAAACGGCATGAGTCCCTCGAATCGCAACGGACGCTGGAGCAACAGCGGCATGGTGGTGGAACTAAGGCCGGAAGACGTTGAACAAATTAAGAATGAAGAGAGAGGCGTATTGCGTATGATGCGATATCAGGAGGAACTGGAGCGCACCTGTTGGCAACAAGGGAACATGAAACAAACCGCTCCCGCACAGCGCATGGCGGACTTCGTGAACAACCGCCTGAGTTACGACCTTCCTGATTCGTCGTATGCTCCAGGCCTCATCAGCAGTCCCCTGCACTTTTGGCTGCCGGAGCCCATCCGGCGTCGACTGCAAGAGGCTTTCAAGACGTGGGGCCGACAGAAGCACGGATTCCTGACCAACGAGGCTACGGTCATCGGCGTGGAGACGCGAACCAGCAGCCCTGTGCGCATCGTCCGCAATCCCGACACCCTGCAACACATCTCACTTCCCGGCCTTTTTCCCTGTGGCGAAGGCGCCGGTTACGCAGGCGGCATCGTCAGTGCCGGCGTGGACGGCGAACGCTGTGCCGAAGCCGTTGCGGAATACCTGAGGGTTAAAGGTTAAGGGTCAGACTTCGGTTTCGCCCTCAACGTAGTTTTCCATGTAGAGGCGCTCGCCGTCGAACACGGCATAGGTGAACTGGCTGATCCAGTCGCCCAGAATGAGCAGTCGGCACTGGTGGGTGAGCATCAGGTCGAGTTCGATGTGGCGATGGCCGAAGAGGAAATAGTTGACATCGGGATGCGAACGCAGATAATCTTTGGCAAAGAGCACCAGCGGTTCCTTGTCCTCCCCAAGGTAAGGCGGTTCGCCACCCTCGCCGTGAGTCAGGCGGCTATGCTTGGCCCAACGCAGACCGAAGGCCACGCCCAAGTCGGGATGCACCCAACGGAACAGACGCTGACACAGCCGGTTGTGGAAGACAGTCCGGATGAAACGGAACTTGAGGTCGCGGTCGCCCAGTCCGTCGCCGTGTCCGATGTAGAACGTCTGGTCGGCAATGGAGAGCGTCATCGGCTCGCGATGCAGCACGACGCCGCACTCCTCAACGAGGTATTCCCAAGCCCAGATGTCGTGGTTGCCCGTGAAGAAGTGCACCTCCACCCCACTGTCCGTCAGTTCGCTGATTTTGCCCAGGAAGCGCGTATAGCCTTTGGGCACTACGGTGCCGTATTCGAACCAGAAATCGAACATATCGCCCAGCAGATAGACGGCCTCTGCCTTCGGTTTGATTTCATCGAGAAAGCGCACCAACCGACGCTCCTGCTGGCGTGTGTGCTGGAGCGCACGACTGCCCAAATGGGCATCGCTGAGGAAATAGATATTCTTCATAGCAGTCCCAATTCCAGTTTTGCTTCGTCCGACATCATCTCCTTGTCCCATTCGGGCTCGAAGACCAGATTCACGTCCACCTTTTTCAGTCCCTCTATGGTCTCCAGTTTCTGGCGCACGTCCTCCATGATGAAGTCGGCCGCCGGGCAACTAGGGGCTGTCAGGGTCATGTCGACAGCCAGTTCGGTGTTGTCGTCGGAGAGTTCGATGCGATAAATCAGTCCCAGGTCGTAGATGTTGACCGGTATCTCGGGGTCGTAGACCGTCTTCAGCAGGTCGATGACCTTCTCTTGTATTTGCAGTTCGTCCATTGCCGCTAATTCTTCATTCTTCTCTCTTAATTCTTGATTTCTTATATTCTTCCCTCTTCCTTATAACTATAGTACCCGGTGTCGGCCACAATGATGTGGTCCACCAACTGTATGTTCATCACCTCACAAGCCGCAGCAATGTGCTTGGTCAGTTGGTCGTCCTCGCGACTGGGCCGCAGGTTGCCGCTCGGATGGTTGTGGCAAAGCACGATAGACGTGGCCCGCTGCAGTACGGCATGCCGCATCACCTCGCGCACGTCGACAGCCGTACCGGCAATGCCTCCCTTGCTGACCACCGCCTCGCCGATGATTGAACGGTTCTGGCGGAGCAGCAGCACGTGACACTCCTCCAGCGGCAGGTCGCGCATCGGGGCAAAGTACTCGTAGGCTGCGCGACTGTCTTCTACCCGTTTCCGCTCCGTCACCTCCTCCCTTCGCCGCCGACTGCCCAGTTCGCAGGCCGCCAGCAGCGTGATGGCCTTCGCCTCGCCGATGCCCTTGTAGCGGCTCATCAGGTCGTCGATGGTCATGCGCCCCAGCGTGTTCAGGCTGTTGCGGCAGTCGTGCAGCACACGTTGCATCAGCCCGACAGCCGTCTCCTCGCTGTTGCCGCTGCCGATGAGTATGGCCAGCAGTTCGGCATCCGACAGGGCAGCCGCTCCCTGCGCCATCATCTTCTCGCGAGGGCGCTCGTCCAGTGGCAGGTCTTTGATATTGACTTTCATTCGTTGTTTTTCTTGTCGGCTAATTTTACTAATTCAACTAATCGTATTCGTTTCATTCGAC
>JAFSXQ010000024.1 GCA_017444005.1 Bacteroidaceae bacterium
ACAACGTGCTGAAATACCACAACCGTTGCTTCACCCTGGCCCTGACCTATATGTTCTGACGTCAAGAGAAATGCGGTTTTTGAATGAACCATCGTTGCCTCTTTTAATTTTTCCTGAAAAGAAAGGGGGCAAAAGGAAGAGGTCACAGCATGAGTTCATCCCAACGCATGGAATATGGACCAAACAGTTTGAGGGGGATTTGCAGTTCTGCGGCTGTCTTGCGCCAGTCCTTGATGACGGCACGCACCTGTTCGATGATTTCTGTTGCCTCTTGTCTTTCAAGCATGTAACTTTCGCTGGCGGAGAGTAGGGCATTGATGTCCGACAGTTCTGTGTAGGAGTCGATGAGCAGACATTGATGCGACTTTGCCCCTGGGTTGATGTCGTATGCGGGCGAGAGCGTCCAGCCTTTCGAGGTCAGCAGGAAACCGTGGTTGCGGAAGTGGTCGTCGGTGTTGCCGAATAGGATGTTGAAGGCCACCCTGCGATAGAGTTCCCTGAGATTCTGCCGCACATCGGTGCAACCGCGAAGGATGAAATCCACGATGTCCAGATAACCGTTGCCTGTACTGCTGCCTGCCCCGTCGTCAAGAGCAAGCAAAGACATGGCAGAAGCGAAATGGATGCGCCGGCCTCCCACAGTCCTGTCGAAACGTTCGGAGAGCAGCAGGTCGCGGTCTTTCGAAATCCTGATGGTGCGTGTCTTTGCCACACGGATGCCAGCCTTGGCCGCAAGTTGATGGGAGAAGTGCTCGATGAGTTCCGTATTCTCCAAGTCCTTCTTTGACGGGAACTTAGCCACATACAGCGTGCCATCGGTATCGACTACATTCGCCTTGGGACGGGCACCGCCAAGCGAAGTTCCCGGGTCAATCAACTGGTCGAGCCAACGCTGTTCCGGCAATTCGTTGCGCTCCTCTGCCAACTCTATCTCATGGCACGCATCGCACAGGGCGCGAAGACTTTCAACAGGAGGAACGAGATACTTGGTGCTGGCATTTATGTAGTCGTCGCTGCCTTCCTCCTTGTAGCGCAGACCTCCCATACGTGTAAAGTCCTCAATACCGGTGAGATAGTCGTAGTTGGTGAGCACACGTACAGGTCGCCCTTCCGACTGAGCCGTCAGACGCTCCCGGCGGTCGAGCAGCAAACGGCCCCAACGGTCTGGGAAGGAATCCTTGACGAAACCGAACACACTGTCATTACCGCGAGGATGCTGCAACGAAGGGACATTCATCAGGTCGCCGCTCAGCAACAGACCACCATGCTGCCTGAGCCACTGGCGAGAATACTCAAAGACGAAATGGTCCTTGCCGCGAACACGCTCGTAGCCTAACACTCCAACCTCCTGGGCAGCAGAGAGGAAGTCGAAATCAGCGTAAACCGTTATTCTTTTCATTGTTTTTCAGCCTGATCTTCATCTCCTCAGCAGTTCTGCATCCTGAAGTTGACGGCCAAGAGCGTCGTCGGCAGCAAGCAGGGTGATGTCGTTTTCCAGATTCAGCGCAAAGAGTACACGCGCATAGATGCCCATAGAGACCGTCGGGTCGCCATGTTCCACTTTCGAGACAGTCAGCCGTGTCACCGTGGCCCTGTCAGCGATGTCCTGCATGGACAGATGCCTGCGCTTGCGTGCCAGCATAATCTGCTCGCCCATGACCTGGAGGTTCTGGCTCAAGGCCCTTGGCATTGTCTTTCCGAATGTATTCTTTCCCATAATTGTACTTTATCAGGCGCAAAAGTACATAAAAATGATTAATATAACAAACATTTTGAAAAGAATCTTAGAAATCGGATTTAACAGGAAAGATGATTGCATGCGCCATGCTGCTCTGCATGGCCACAACGACTAGGGCACAGGAGTTCCGCATCGGGCTGTTCGGCAAGAGCCGGTTGACCACGGAACTGAACGGCACGAAGACGACCACGACAGCCGCCACGAACGTCTTCGATGCGATGCGCCGCGTGGACTGTGGCGTGGGTCTGCGCTATGATATTTCTATGATAGTATTTTTAGGTGGCAAAAATTGGAGTGAAGTGAATTTTTGCTTATCTTTGTCCCGTAATTGCACAAATAAAGGTCATGGGAACGTATATAAACGTCGGAAATGCAGGATTCCAGTCCTGCCGCAACAGCGAGTACGTCGATAAGTCGGGGCTGATCCGTATCTTCAATCAGACACTCAACACGGAACGCAGGTACAGTTGCGTCACCCGCAGCCGCCGCTTCGGCAAGTCTATGGCGGCCAAGATGCTCTATGCCTATTACGACCAGTCGTGCGACTCACGCAGCCTCTTCACCGACCTGGAGATTGCCCAGGACCCCGATTTCGAGCGGAACCTGAACAAGTTCCCCGTCATCTTCCTCGACCTCTCCGACTTCGTGACCCGCTACAAGGACGAGACCATCATTCCACAGATGGATACGAAACTGAAGGAAGACATTCAGGAGGCCTATCCCGATATCCCCATCAAGGCCGACGACGACCTCATGGATTATCTTATCCGCATCGTCGCCTCCACGCAACGGCAGTTCATCTTCATCGTCGACGAGTGGGACGCCATCTGCCGCGAGTTCCAGCCCGGCACCAGGGCGATGGATGCCTACCTCGACTGGCTGCGCCGACTCTTCAAGGGCGGACAGTCCATGCAGGTGTTTGCCGGAGTGTACATGACGGGCATCCTGCCCGTGAAGAAGTACAAGATGCAGTCGGCCATGAACAACTTCATCGAGTATTCCATGGTGGAACCAGTGGACATGGGACAATACTTCGGCTTCACAAAGGACGAGGTGCGTTCGCTGGCGGCGAAGTATGGTATGGACTTCGACGAACTGGAGAAATGGTACGACGGCTACCAGATTGGCGACGAACTGTCGATGTTCAATCCCAACAGCGTGATGCAGGCAATCGATGCAGGACGCTGCCGCAGTTACTGGGCCGCAACGGGCTCCTTCGACACCGTTTCCGAGTATATCCGCATGAACTACGAGGGCCTCAAGGACGATGTCATCTCCATGCTGGCCGGTGAGCGTTGCAAGGTCGACCCCACGGGCTTCGGTAACGACATGTCCGACATTCAGAGCAAGGACGACGTGCTGACGGTGCTCATCCACCTGGGCTATCTCAGTTACAACTGGCGCCGCGACGAATGTTACATCCCCAACCGCGAGGTGGCCGGCGAGATGGTGAACGCCGTCAAGAGCAACAAGTGGCAACCCGTCGTCGATGCCCTGCAGAAGTCCGAGCGGCTGCTCCAGTCCACACTCGACGGCGACGAGGAGGCCGTGGTGCGAGGTGTGGACGCGGCCCACGACGAGAACACCAGCATCCTCAGTTACAACGACGAAAACTCCCTGGCCTGCGTGCTCTCCATCGCCTATTACTACGCCCGCAACGACTACGTCATTCATCGTGAGTTGCCGACGGGCAGGGGCTTTGCCGACCTTGTGCTCATTCCCCGCAAGCATGTCGACTCCCCGGCCATCATCCTGGAACTGAAGGTCAACCGGGATGCCGACTCGGCGATTGCCCAGATCCACCGCCGCCAATATCCCGCCAAGGTGGCAGAGTACGCCGACCGCCTCATGCTCGTGGGCATCAACTACGACCGCCAGACCAAGCAGCACACCTGCCGCATAGAGCATTGGTCGCAGAACAACGATCAACGATAGTTTCGGAATAAGTGAGCCTCCACCATGCCAAAGTGAGTTCCACGTGTGGAACTCGCCAGTTCCACCTGTGGAACTCATCAGTTCCACGCGTGGAACTCAGTTTGTGAATAGTTCGTGAACGGTTTGGGCTCGGTTCGGGTTCAATCGGAGTTCCCGATTTCTCTGATTGCGGGAGAAACGGAGAAGGCGACAGGATAAAGCATCGCATCGTTTGGAAGAATGCTCCCAAATCATTAACTTTGCAGCACGATTGCCGACGAAGCACTGTGATGAAGACCTTGTTCCGCCTGTTCACGGCCCTGCTCCTGGGCCTCCTGCTCGCCTCCTGCGGGCGGGCCGGCCGCATGCGCCACATGCTGGAGCAGGCCGAATGGATGAACCTGCACGACTCCGCCTTCACCTCCGACTCCGTCGGACGCGCCCTGGTCCGCTACTACGACCACTGGTGGCAT
>JAFSXQ010000237.1 GCA_017444005.1 Bacteroidaceae bacterium
GTATGTCGATATTAAGGATGGTCTTGAAGAGGTGGCGGCTCATGCCCTCGAACATCTGCAGGATGTCCTCCTGCTCGACGAACGACATTTCGCAATCAATCTGTGTGAACTCCGGCTGGCGGTCGGCCCGGAGGTCTTCGTCGCGGAAGCACTTCACGATTTGGAAGTAGCGGTCCATGCCGGCCACCATGAGGAGTTGCTTCAGCGTCTGCGGGCTCTGCGGCAGGGCGTAGAACTGTCCGGGATTCATGCGGCTGGGCACTACGAAGTCGCGAGCGCCCTCCGGTGTGGAGTTCACCAGCACGGGGGTCTCTATCTCCATGAAGCCCTGCTGGTCGAGGTAGCGGCGCACCTCGAAGGCGAACTTATGGCGCAGTTCCAGGTTCTTGCGCACGCAGGGGCGGCGCAGGTCCAGGTAGCGGTACTTCATTCTGAGGTCGTCGCCGCCGTCCGACTGTTCCTCGATGGTGAACGGGGGCGTCTGTGCCTCGTTGAGCACAACGAGTTGGCGCACGATGATTTCGATGTCGCCGGTGGGCAGGTTGGGGTTCTTCGACTGACGCTCGCTCACGTCGCCCACCACCTGGATGACCCACTCGCGGCCCATCCGGTTGGCACGCTCGCAAAGGGCAGCATCGGTCTGCTCGTCGAATACTAACTGAGTGATGCCGTAGCGGTCGCGCAGGTCGGCGAACGTCATGCCGCCCATCTTACGCGTACGCTGCACCCATCCGCTCAGTGTCACGCTCTCTCCTACATTGGCAAGCCGCAACTCGCCACAAGTTTTTGTTCTAAACATCTTATTTGTTTTCGATTTACGATATACTGTTTACGATTTTTCGTCATTTGACGTGCAAAGATACGAAATAATTATCAACGTTCAACTTTCAACTTTCAACTTTCAACATTTTTTTTGTATCTTTGCACGCGAAATTTTAGTAGACACAGAGTTATGACGAACAATAGTTCCATCGTGGGTGCCAAAATCAAGGGCATCCGAGAGGCCAAGAACCTGACCGTAGAGGAGGTGGCCGAACGCAGCGGCCTGTCCGTAGAACAAATCACAAGCATAGAGACCAACCAGAACCTGCCGTCGCTGGGGTCGCTCATCAAGGTGGCCCGTGCGCTGGGCGTCCGGCTGGGCACCTTCCTCGACGACAACGACGAACTGGGCCCTGCCGTGTGCCGCGCCGAGGACCGGGTGTCGAGCATCAGTTTCTCGAGCAACGCCACCGGGGCACGCAAGAACATGGAGTATCACCCTCTGGCCCAGCAGAAGGCCGGGCGCCACATGGAGCCCTTCGTCATCGACATCCAGGCCAGCGAGGAACGCGACTTCCAACTGTCGGCGCACGAGGGCGAGGAGTTCATCTACGTGCTGGAGGGCGAAGTGGAGATTGACTACGGCAAGCAGGTCTACACCCTGCGCCAGGGCGACAGCATCTTCTACGACTCCATCGTGAAGCACCATGTGCACGGGGCCAAGGGACAAGGAGCCAAGATTCTGGCCGTCGTGTATATTCCGTTTTAAAAAATTGAAGAATTGAAGAATTGAAAGATTGAAGAATTGAAAGATTGAAAATTGAAGTTGGGGACATGGAAGGACTTCAATTCTTCAATTCTTTAACTTTTAAATTTTAAGAATAATGAGCAAGGCTAGACTAGACATGGCAGGCAGGCCGCTGCCTGATCGGACATACCCGGCCGAGACGGGGAGCGCAGGCTATCAGTTGTACGAGCGCACCCTGGGCCAGTGGCTCGAACACTGGGCCACGGAGACGCCGGACAAAGAATACATTGTATATAGCGACCGCGACCTCCGGTTCACCTGGTCCAAATTCAACGAGCGCGTGGACAACCTGGCCAAGGGCCTCATATCCATCGGGGTGAAGAAGGGCTCGAACGTGGGCATCTGGGCCACGAACGTGCCCGACTGGCTGACGTTCCTCTACGCTACGGCCAAGATTGGCGCCGTGCTGGTGACCGTCAACACGAACTACAAGCAGGCTGAACTGGAGTACCTGTGCAAGGACTCGGACATGCACACGCTGTGCATCACCGACGGCACCTGGGAGTGCAACTACGTGGACATGACCTACCAGATGCTGCCCGAACTGCGCGAGTGCCAGCGCGGACACCTCCAGAGCGAGCGCTTCCCCTACCTGAAGAACGTCGTGTACATCGGCATGGAGAAGTACCGCGGCATGTTCAACACGGCCGAACTGCTCCTGCTGGGGCAGAACGTCGACGACGAGGAACTGCTGCGGATGAAGAGCCAGGTCTCGTGCCACGACGTGTGCAACATGCAGTACACCTCGGGCACCACGGGCTTCCCGAAGGGCGTCATGCTGACCCACTACAACATCGCCAACGACGGGTACTTCACGGGCGAGAACATGGGCTTCACCCAGGACGACAGGCTCTGCGTCTGCGTCCCGCTGTTCCACTGCTTCGGCGTGGTGCTGGCCACGATGAACTGCCTGACGCACGGCTGCACGGAGGTGATGGTGGAGAAGTTCGACCCGCTGGTCGTCCTGGCCTCCGTCCACAAGGAGCGCTGCACGGCGCTCTACGGCGTGCCCACGATGTTCATTGCCGAACTGAACCACCCGATGTTCCCGATGTTCGACATGTCGAGCCTGCGCACCGGCATCATGGCCGGCTCGCTCTGCCCCGTGGACCTGATGAAGCAGGTCTCAGAAAAAGAGACTGCCATCGATGACCTCAAAGCAGAGGTAGAGAGACTAAAGAACCGTTCCCTCTGGGAGCGCATCAGAAACAAATAACCCCAAACAGTTTTTATCTATGTACGCAGATTTGAAAGGCTACGTGCCTGAAAACATCGAGTATCTATTACCCGATTACGTGAAAGAGATTTTCCCTGCAGAGCTTGACTTCACCAAGATCGAGGGAGCGAAAATCAAGAATGCCAACGATGCCATCAAGTTCATCGGCAAGGAGTTCGAAGCAACGTTCCCAACTGGTGAGACGGTGATGCGCAAGCTGGACGAGTTTGAAATCCGCAATATCCGTGAAGAGTATTGCGTGATGCAGGAGAATGAGGTTCCCAAGCGCAAGCTGAACCTCGAAGAGACGCTGGAGGAGATTAAGGCCATGAAGAAGAGGGCTGAGCAAGCCTATGACTCCATCCTTGCAGGGGTTGCCAAGTATGCAGCGCAAGTCAAGGAGGGCACTCAGGAAATGCGCCTGAAGTCCACCGAGACGTTCTGCATCGCCCTTGCTGGCTATTACCTGTTCTTCACATGGGACAAGAATCAGAAGGCCTTCGTGCTGGCCAAGGCGTTCAAGATTCCGAAGGGTGGAGTCAAGGAGCTGTGGGCCACTGAGGATA
>JAFSXQ010000238.1 GCA_017444005.1 Bacteroidaceae bacterium
AAAGTTGAAAGTTGAAAGTTGAAAGTTGAGCGCACGCCCAGAAGTAGTAGAACGACTGGGGCAGGAAGCGGGCCACGTTGATGCTGTTGGCGGAGGTGAGGCGCATGTGGCGGTTGAGGTCGGCATCCATGAAGGCGGACTTCACCAGGGCCTGGCAGTCGTCGAAGACGCCGTCCACCTCGATGGCGGTGATGTTCTGGCCGAGGGTGGTGAACTGGCACTCCTGGATGGGCGAAACCTTGCCCTTGGGGTAGAGCACATAGACGTGGATGCCCTCCACGCCGAGGAAGCCGTTGGCCACGGCCGAACCCGTGTCGCCGGAGGTGGCGACGAGGACGTTAACAGCCCCCTTCCCGACCTCCCCCGAAGGGGAGGAGAAATACTGGAGCAAGCGGGCCATGAAGCGGGCACCGACGTCCTTGAAGGCCAGCGTGGGGCCGTGGAAGAGTTCGAGGCTATAGATGTTGTCCTCGACCTTGACAATCGGACAGTCGAACGAGAGGGTGTCGCAGACGATACGGCGGAGATCGTCGGCCGGAATGTCCTCGCCAAAGAAACAGTCGGCCACGCGATAGGCCACTTCCTGGAACGTCATGTCCGGCATTTCGTCGAAGAACGACTGCGGCAGGGGTTTGATACGTTCGGGCATGTAGAGGCCCCGGTCCTCGGCCAGTCCCTTCACGACGGCCTTCTCCAGTGTGGCAAGCGGTGCCTGCCCGTTGGTGCTATAATAATTCATAATTCACAATTCATAATGCATAATGCATAATTCATAATTCACAATTCATAATACAATTTTACATACTCAATATCAAGGCGTAGCCCTAATTATGAATTATGAATTGTGCATTATGAATTGGTTAATAAATTCATCGCCTTCGAACAGACCGTAACTACCTTGCTGACAGGCCACTTCGTCGAAGGTCTGCACCTGGTCGGGCTCCATGCCGGGCGTGTAGATGCAGAAGGGTATGGGTTCGTTGGTATGCGTGCGGTGCGCCACCGGCGTGGGATGGTCGGGAAGGAGAGCAATTGAAAATTGAAAATTGAAAGTTGAAAGTGCTTCCAATATGGGCTTCACGAGGCGCTTGTCGAGGGCGTTGATGCAACGGAGTTTCAGTTCCAGGTCGCCGTCGTGACCGGCCTCGTCGCTGGCCTCCACGTGCAGATAGACGAAGTCGTCGGTGCGGAGGGCATCGATGGCCGCCTGGGCCTTGCCTTCGTAGTTGGTGTCCCAAAGGCCAGTGGCACCGGGCACGTCGATGACGCGCAGACCTGCATACTTGCCGATGCCGCGGATGAGATCGACGGCGGTGATGACGGCTCCGCTGTGGATTTCGGGGAAGCGCTCCGTCAGGGGCACCATCTTGGGCCGGTAGCCCCCACCCCACGGCCAGATGCTGTTGGCCGGGTCCATGCCGCGCGCCATGCGTTCCTTATTCAAGGGGTGGTCTTTGAGCAGTTCCTGACTTTTCACAATTAAATCGGTAAGCAGGCGGGCCGTTTCCTCAGCCTCGGGCACCTCGGCATAAAGCATATTCTCGCGCCACGGCTGCAGGGGGATATCGTGCGGCGGCGTGCAATGGATGTGCTTGTTACCGCCCTTGATAACCAACAGGTTGCGATACTGGACGCCGGTGTAGAAGTGTACGCGCTCCGAGTCGAGGTGCTGCTTCAGGTACTTTATCAGGACGTCCGACTCCTCCGTCTCCAGTCGGCCGCAGGAGTGGTTCTTCAGCAGCGGGCCATCGAGGCAGACGAAGTTGCAGCGCAGGGCCAGGTCGTCGTCGGCCAGGGACACCCCGATGCTGGCAGCCTCCAGGGGGCCACGGCCCTCGTAGACCTGGTGCTGGTCGTAGCCCAGGATGCTGCTGTTGGCCACCTCGCTGCCCGGGTGGAAGCCGTCGGGCACGGTCTTCAACATGCCGCACCGGCCGTTGCGGGCCAGAAAATCGAAGTGCGGCGTGTCGGCATATTGCAGGAGGGTCTTGCCTCCCAGGGCTTCGACGGGCCAGTCGGCCATGCCGTCGCAGAGTATAATGAGATGCTTCATAGTCTTCTTATAGGATGGCCTAGGATAACCTAGGAAGACCTAGGATTTCCTAGGCTAAACTCATGATATCGGCAAACACACCGGCGGCAGTGACGCTGGCACCGGCCCCGTAGCCCTGGATGAGCATGGGGTATTCGTTGTAGCGCTCGGTGGTGAGCAGGACGATGTTGTTGGAACCTTCGAGCACGTAGAAGGGATGGTCGGGGTCGAACTCCTGCAGGGAGACGCTGCCCCGGCCGTTCTCGTACTTCGCCACGAAGCGCCATACGCGATGGGCCTTCTCCAGTTCCTGTCGACGGCGCTCCCACTCGGCATCCAGCGAGGGCAACTGCTCCCAGAACTCGTCGAGCGAACCCTGGAACAGGCTGTCGGGGATGAAGAGGTGGGCCTCGACGTCCTGCTGTTCAATCTCGTAGCCAGCCTCGCGGGTCAGGATGACCAGTTTGCGGATGACGTCCTTGCCCGAGAGGTCGATGCGCGGGTCGGGCTCGCTGTAGCCCTCGGCCTTGGCCATGCGCACGGTCTCGCTGAAGGGGATGTCGCGGCTGATGGTGTTGAAGATGAAGTTGAGCGTACCGCTGAGCACGGCCTCTATCTTCAGTATCTTGTCGCCGGAGTTCACCAGGTCGTTGATGGTGCGGATGATGGGCAGACCGGCGCCGACGTTGGTCTCGAACAGGAACTTCACGCCGCGCTTCTGGGCGATTTGCTTCAGTTGGCGATAGTTGCGGTAGTCGCTGCTGGCGGCTATCTTGTTGGCAGCCACGACGTTGATGTTATGGTCAAGGAAGTCGCTGTAGAGCCCGGCCACCTCGGGCGAAGCGGTGCAGTCGACGAAGACGGAGTTGAAGATGTTCATCTGGATGACCTCGTCGCGCAGGCGCTGTGTGTTGCTGGCAGGCGACTGGCGCAGTTGGGCGTGCCAGTCGTCCAGCGACAGGCCTTCGCGGCTAAACATGGCGTTGTGGCCGCTGGCGATGCCGACGACGTTGAGTTTCACGCGCAGTTCGCGCATCAGTTTCTCCTGCTGCTGGCGAATCTGTTCCAACAGGCTGCCGCCCACGGTGCCGACGCCGCAGATGAAGAGGTTCACCTCCTGATATTCCGACAGGAAGAACGAGTCGTGGATGGAGTTCAGTGCCTTGCGCAGGTACGTCTGGTTGATGACGAACGAGATGTTGGTCTCGCTCGCACCCTGGGCGCAGGCAATGACCGAGATGCCGCTCCGGCCCAGCGTGCCGAAGAGTTTACCGGCGATGCCCGGCGTGTGCTTCATGTTCTCGCCCACGATGGCCACCGTGGCCAGTCCGCTCTCGGCCTGCATCGGGAACATCTTGCCGTCCTCGATTTCGCGCTCGAACTCCTCGTTCAGTACGCGGCAGGCCTCGCCCACCTCCACGTCGCGTACACCGATGCTGGTGCTGTTCTCCGACGAAGCCTGGGAGACCATGAACACCGATATGCCGTTGTCGGCCAGGCAGGAGAAGATGCGGCGGTTGACACCGATGACGCCCACCATCGACAGGCCCGAGACCGTAATCAGGCTGGTGCCCTTGATGCTGGAGATGCCCTTGATGCTGCGCACGTCGTCCTTCACTTCGCTCTTGATGACGGTGCCCGGCGCCTCGGGGTTGAACGTATTCTTAATAAATATAGGTATGTTCTTGACACAGACGGGATAGATGGTGGGCGGGTAGACCACCTTGGCCCCGAAGTTGCACAGTTCCATCGCCTCCACGTAGGTCAGTTCGGGTATGGTGTAGGCCGTCTGGATGACCTTCGGGTCGGCCGTCATGAAGCCGTCCACGTCGGTCCATATCTCCAGCACCGAGGCGTCCAGTGCCGCAGCGATGATGCTGGCCGTGTAGTCGCTGCCGCCGCGGCCCAAGTTGGTCACCTCGCCGCTGTCCTTGTCCGTGGCAATGAAGCCGCCGACGACGCAACATTTGCCATTTACGATGGGGAATGTCTTCCTCACCAGTTCGTTGGTCAGTTCCGTGGCCAGGACGTCCTTGCTGCCGTGGCGCTCGGTCTTGATGAAGTCGCGGCTGTCGCGCCACTCGGCCCCCTCAATCAGCGTGGCCACGATACGGCTGGACATGCGTTCGCCGTAACTGACGATGGCCGCCTGCGTCTTCGGGCTGAGGTCGCGAATCAGGTAGACGCCGTGATAAATGCTGCGCAGTTCCTCCAGCAGGCTCTTCACCACGGCCATCAGCGTGTCGCGACCGGTGCCCTGCGGGACGACGGTCTCGATCATCTGCTCGTGGCGCTCGGCAATCTCCAGAAAGGCCTTCTGATACTGCGAATCGCCCTCCACAGCCATCTGCGAGGTGCGGATGAGTTGGTCGGTGATGCCTCCGAGTGCGGAAACGACGACGATTACAGGCTCCGTCTGAGCCTCTACTATCTTTTTAACGCTTAAAATGCTTTCCACGGAACCTACGGATGTTCCGCCGAACTTCAATACCTTCATTAACTACAAATTTGTATTTGGCTGCAAAGATAGTGCAAATCGAGTGAAATACCAAATTTATTTGCGTATTTCCGAGATGCAGCCTATCTTCGAGACTTGAAAAGGCTCAGAGATACAACAATAAATTGAAAATTGAAAATTATTGCGCAGCCTCGCACTTCGTCAGTCACTGGAACTGGCGGCGCACCCACTGGAACCAATCGTTGGCGGAGTGGTAGCCGCCCTGGAGTTGCATGTCGCAGGCGGCGGCCAGCCAGTAGCGGATGTGGCCACGGACGGGCCTGACGAGGCAGAGGTAGTTCAGTTCGTCCTCGCGCACCTCCACCAGGTTCTGGCGGTCGACGCGCACGGCGATGCCCAACCGCTCCACCAGGTCCTTCTGCTCCTTGTCGGGGACGTTGGCGCCCCAGGAGGCCACCACGCCGCGGCGGTCGGTGTAACCCTCGTTGGCCGACTCCAGTTTCTGCACGCCGGTGCAGAAAACCTCGCGGTCCGAGCAGCCCTCCAGCCAGATGTCGACCTGCACCTCGCGCTTTCCACGCAGAGCGGTAAAGCGCTGGCGGAACTGGAGGGTCATGTCGCGGTATTTCCAGTCGGTGGCGTAAATCTCCACAATGGCCGTGTCGGGTCCCTCGTTCAGGACGCGCTGTCCGCGGGCACGGACGGGTTCGACGAACGTGGGCTTGCCGCCGTCGTAGCCGCGGAACGAACCGGCTCCGATGCTCGGGCCGACGTAGAGGATGTCCTCGCCGAAGCCCTTGGCCATGAGGTCGCGCGAGGAGTAAAAGTTGATGCTGTCCAACTCCATTTGGGCCGTTTTCTTGCCGTAGAGGTCCACGCTCTGGCGGTAGTCGACATAGACGCGGAAACCTATCCACTCGTTCTCCCACATGGCCCCGTGGCCGTAGACGGCGTCGTACGACGAGAGTTGTGGTACATCACCCTGAAACTCAATGTTATTAATCTTCGGATAGCGGTACTTGCGGTCCCACAGTTTCATGTGGGCGTGCACCTGTGCCACCGAGGGCAGCGCCGCAAGGAGGAAGGCGGCAAAATGCAAAATACGAAGGAACTTTCCCATAGCAAAAACGTTTTATGCCTGCAAATGTACGACAATAATTCAAGAAATCAAACATTCTGTGCGAATGTTTTGCCCGCAATGTTTGATTTTTCGCTACATTTTGTGCTAATTTGTGCCATGTTTCAGATTCAGTGCCTATGAACACAAGTATCAGCATCCAACTCTCGCCCGGTCAGATTGAGCAACTCAGGCAGGGCGGGAGCATCAACATCAGTATCAACTGCGGCCTGCCCGACGAGCCCGACGAGGCTCAGCCCGCGATGCCGGACACGGCCCCCGGCAAGGGCGAGACGCCCCCGGAGCGGACGGGGCGGAACAGGGAGCAGGAGGAGACGGACGGCGAGGCCATGTTACTTCAATTTTTCCGGCGACAGATAATGCGTCTGCGCAACAACGGCAACGTCCGCACCAGCGAGACCTACCGCTCCGCCTACAACAAACTGCAGCAGTTTACCCAGGGGAGCGACGTGGCGCTGACCCGGGTCGACGGCGAGATGATGGAGGCCTTGCAGGCCTTCCTGCGCGGCCAGGGGCTGTCGATGAACAGCATATCCTTCTACATACGCATCGTGCGGGCCGTCTACAACCGGGCCGTCGGACAGGGGCTATGCGACGACCGACAGCCCTTCCAGCACTGCTTCACCGGCTCGCAGACCACGGCCAAGCGGGCGCTCACGCTCGACGAGGTGCGGCGCATCAAGCAGGTGCGGCCGACAGACGAGGACGAGGAGTTTGCCCGCGACCTGTTCCTGCTCAGTTTCTACACCCGCGGCATGTCGTTCGTCGACCTGGCTTATCTGCGGAAGGACGCCATCCACGACGGCACGCTCACCTACATCCGTCGCAAAACGGGGCACACGCTGACCATGAGGTGGGAGGCCGAGATGCAGCGCATTGCCGACCGCCACCCCTCCAACACGTGCTACCTGCTGCCCATCATCCGCACTGCTGGGCCCCACGAGCGCAGCCAGTACCGGACGGTGCAGAACCGCGTGAACCGCCACCTGAAACTCGTGGCCGGGAAGGCTGGTATACGGCAGACGCTGACCATGTACTGCGCCCGCCACTCGTGGGCCACCATCGCCCGCGAGCAGAAGATGCCCGTCAGCGTCATCAGCCATGCCATGGGGCACACCAACGAGCGTACCACCGAAGTCTACCTGAAGGGTGTGGACAGCGCCGTCATCGACCGCTGCAACTCCGCCATCATCAGCCTACTGGGCTAGCGGCCCGTGATCTCGCGGTGGCTGATCCAGGTGCGACCGGCGGGCAGCGACTGGGGGGTGATGGTGAAGCGACGGCCGCCGGACAGGTTGAGCGTGATGCGCCGGAAGCGGGGCTGGGCCAGCATGTAGCGGTCGGTGGCCGGGCAGACGGGATAGAAGCCCATCGACGAGAAGATGAACCAGGCCGACATCTGCCCCGAGTCGTCGTTGCCCGAGAGACCGCCCGGCGAGTCGTTGTACTCCGTGTCCAGGATGTGAGCCACCCAGCGGCGCGTCTTCTCGGGCCGCCCGATGAAATCGTAGAGGTAGGCCACCTGGTGGCAGGGCTCGTTGCCGTGCCAGTATCGCCCCTGGGTGAACATCGAGTCCAGCCGGGCCTCGAAGCGCCCGACTCCGCCCATCACCTCCACGAGGCCCTCCACATTGTGCGGCACGAACCAGGTGTAGTGGCACGGAGCCCCTTCGGTGATGAAGGGCTGGCGGCTCGTCTGGTCGGTCGTGCCCAGGAAGCGGCCGTCGGCATACCGTCCGTCGGCGTAGCCGGTCTGTGGGTTGATGACGTTGCGCCAGTTCTCCGAGCGGCGCATCAGTTCGCGGTAGTCCGCCTCGCGGCCCAGCGCCTTGGCCATCTGGGCCACGGCAAAGTCGTTGAAGGCGTACTCCAGCGTTCGCGACGTCTGTTCCCGCCGGTGGTAGGCGTCGGGCACGGAGTCCTCCAGCGGGATGTAGCCGTAGCGGAGGTACGAGCGGAGGGCCCGGCGCCCCATGCCGTCCTGGTATTCGCGAAGCGTGGCCGGCCATTCGAAGGCGTTGCGGCGCATGGCCTCGTAGGCCCGCTCGGCATCGAAGCCCCTGATGCCCTTCACGTAGGCATCGGCCAAGGCCACGGCACAGTGGTCGCCAATCATGGCTGCCGTGTACGAGTTCCAACTGGGGAAGATGGGCAGCCAGCCGCCCTGCTCGTACTTCACGACAAGCGACTGCATCATGTCGGCCGCCACGTCGGGATAGAGCAGGGCGTAGAGCGGATGCAGGGCGCGGAACGTGTCCCACATGCTGAAGTCGCAGTAGTATTTCCTGCCTTCCTGTCCCTTCTCGATTATTGTCCCTTGCCCCTTCTCACTTGCCCCCTTGCCCTTGGCAAACCGGGGATAGGAGCCGTCGACGTCGCTCAGTTCGTGGGGCATGAAGGAGGCCCGGTACAGGGCACCGTAGAACTGCAGGACGCGGGCCGTGTCCGGATCGTCGACATCGATGGCGTGGAGGTGGCGCACCCACGTGCGGGCCAGACGGTGGCGCATCTGGTCGAAACTCAGTCCGGCGGCCTCGGCCCGATAGTTGCGCTCGGCCCCCTGGCGACCCGTGAACGACGAGGCGGCACGGAGTTCCAGCGCCCGGCCGCGGCGACCCTGGAAGGTGAGCCAGACGCGTGCGCCGTCCTGCCCCCAGTCGGTGGGTCGGTCGGTGTAGGTGACGATGATGTGGCCGCTGAATCCAGCCCTCTCGCCCCAGCCCTGATAGATGCGGTGCACGGGGTTGCAGCCGTAGATGGTGCGCGTCTCAGGCTCCACCTGAATGTGCCCCTCGCCCTCGTCGCTGTTGGGCTCCACCAGGATGTGCACGGGTCCGTCCCTGTCGGGCGTTATGCGCAATATGGCGGCATGGCTGGTGGCCGTCAGTTCCAGGCGCAGGTGCTCGTCG
Source organism: Bacteroidaceae bacterium (assembly GCA_017444005.1). GTDB lineage: Bacteria > Bacteroidota > Bacteroidia > Bacteroidales > Bacteroidaceae > Physcousia. The sequence goes on from JAFSXQ010000238.1 coordinate 8,538, forward strand.
GGCAGGCTGACGGCGTAGTAGTGTGGGTGCGACACCTCATCCCGGTGGCTGAAGCGTGTGGCGCGCTCCTCGGGCCGCAAGCGCAGGCGTCC
>JAFSXQ010000239.1 GCA_017444005.1 Bacteroidaceae bacterium
ACCATCCCAGTGGGCGATGAAGAGCCGTGTGTAGCGGTCGTCGATGCGCTTCGAACTGAACAGCATCCAACGGCCATTGCTGCTCCAGGCGTGGTAACTCTCCATCTGGTCGCTGTTGAGGGGCGAGACATTGACCAACTGGCGCGTCTCGAGGTCCATCATCTGGAAATCGCTCTCGTTGTGGTAGAGATTGAAGGCACCGCAGTCGGCCACCGTGTAAAGCATGTACCGGCCATCGGGCGAGATGCGCGGCATCAGTGCCGTTCCACCACGCTCGTAGGCGCTGTAGAGGGTGTCCACCTCGCCCAACGAGGCATCGGCCTCGTTGAAGGGCACGCGGATGATGCTGTAGTGCATCTTCTGGTACTCCTTGGGCATGTCGACGGGCTTTGCGATGCTGAAGTAGAGCCACTTGCCATCGGGCGAGAAGGCCGGGAATATCTCGTGCTGGTCTTCGGTCAGGAAACGTTCGTCATAGACGACGCGGTGCTGTTCGACATCGTAGATGATGAGGTCGGACCACAGGTCGTAGACCTCTATCTTGTCGCGGCTCTGGCCATAGAAACTCTGGTGCGTGGAATTGCTGCTGAAGGCGATGTAGCGCCCCGACGGGTGCCACATGTTGTACGAACCATGCTTGTTGGGCTCCATGCTCTTGATGTCCACCTTCTCCAGACGGCCGTTATGCTTGATGAGTGTTCCGCCCCCTTCGCCACGAACGTGCAGCATGAAGTCGCGGGGATTGTAGTTGGCAACGGCATGGCAGTTGAGGCAACCGTTGTTGGCCTGCGAGTTCTCCATCAGCGTCCGTTCGTCCCACGTGCAGAGGTTGCGCTCGTAGATGCCCATACGGTTCCACCCCTCGTAGCCGGGAGGCAGCAGGCGGTACATGATCCAGGGGTCGATGGAATCGGAAGACACCCGAATGTGGAAGGGCTTGTAGGTGATGCCCTCTGGGTGCTCTGCCGACCATATGGAGGTGGTCACCTCGATGTCGCCGGCCTGTGCCGTCAGTCGGCGCCAGTCCTTCAGCCGGATGTCGATGTAGTCGTCCCCGGAAACCTCCACGCACACCTCCGAGCCCCGGCGAAGCGTGACCTGCAAGTGTGTGGCCTCGTCCACGCCGAAGTTCAAGGGAGCGATGTTGCAGGGAACGGTCACACCGACATAGTCGGGGAAGATGGGCGGAAGTTGGTCCGCCGTCTCACGTGCCTGCCGGTGGCTGCATGCCACGAGCGACAGGGCACACCATACGAGGAGGCAGAAGTTTCTCATCGGGCCTCTCCCAGTTTCTTCTCAAACAAGGCACGCACGTCCTGCCAGCGGTAATAGGGATACTGGCTGGTCTGCAGGGGCAAGCACTGCTCGTGTTCGTTCAGCAGGGCCTTGACCAGGATGTCGCCCTCCCTGCCCTTCTTCGGGCGATAGAAGGCGAGTTGTATGTTGCTGGCCATGGGGAAGATGCGGAAGTTGGCCCAGACGCGGTCGAGGGTATCGAGGTGCTCCATCGGCACTTCGGGATAGCAGTCGCCCAACTGCATCAGTGCGGCCAGGGGCATGACGCATACCTCGTGGCCAAAGCGCAGGGTAGCACCGTGGAAGTCCTTCTGACCAACGATGGTATCGGCCGTCTCCAGGAAGTTGCGAAGCAGGTTGTCCTGGGTGTGGGGCGAGTACTCGCTGCTGTAGTTGACGTACCACTCCAGGTTGCGGATGCGCCAGAGGTCGTACAGTTCGTCCTCGGTGAAGAGGTCGTAGAGATCGATGCCGTCGTCGTGGCTCTGCATGTTACTGCAGATGTCGAATACGCGGCGCATGAACGAACCGGCATCCATGCCATAGCGCACAAAGCCCTCGTCGGTGAAGAGCAGTTTGCAGAAGCGTTCGGGATGGGTGTACTCGCGCTTGTAGTCGAAGTTCACGCGCTTCCACTTGCGGTCGTTCTTCTCGTTGATGATGCGGTCCCAGGGTTCCTTGTTCAGGTAGTACTGGAAGGCCTGGCTGACATCGTTGTGAATGCGCAGTTGGGGGTTGAAGGCGGTCAGTTCCTCACACTCGGCCACCATGGACAGAATGCAACGGATGACCACGGTGGAGCGGGCATCCACCTGGCTGTTCTTGGCCCCGAAGATTTCGGGGAAGTGCTCGGTCATGCGACGGCCAATGCCGTGATGCTGACGCTCTCCGACAGTGGTGAGGTCGCCCCGACGGTCAATCGTAGTCTTGTAGAACTCATCGAGTTGACGACGCAACAGTTCGCCCCGTTCGGTCAGCACACCCTGGTCGTGGGCCTTCTTCAGCACCTTCATGGCATCCTGGTATTCCCAGTCGCCAATCAGCCAACGGCTTCCGTGCCGACCGTAGTGCGTGAGGTAGAAGGGTTCGTAACCCTTGGGGGCAGGTGTCAGCGCCTCGGTGGGGGCGATGTAGGCTACATAATTGCTGGCCGTGAGCAACTTGTTCTGGTGAATCTCCTGGCGGGCCTTCGTCCAGCCTTGCTGGCCGAAAACCATTAGCGACGGCATTGCAAGTGCCGCCGCTACGATGGTTCTAAGTTTCATATACTTTTTCAATTTTCAGTCTTCAATTTTCAATTTACCAGATGTCCTCCGGGGTCATGGGGTTGTCGTAGATTTCCTTCGGGCAGAACTCGATGAAGTCCATGTAGAACTGCAACTTCTCGTTGTCGAGCACGTTCTTGAAGCGCAGGTAGTAGGTCTGGTCGGGTTCCATCGTCGAGGTGACAATGATGCGGCGCAGGATGCGGTCGCGCTTGCGGGCCGTAGACGTGGGACTGCCGGAAATCTCGGGCCAATAGTATTCGGGACCCTTCATGTAGCCGTTGGCACGCATCTTCTTGTCGGTCTCGGCATTGAAGTCGTCGTCGTCGGTATCATCCTCCCATCCGACAAACTCGCTGGCAATATTACCACTCAACAGATAACGGAAGTGGGCACCCTGACGCACGTCGAGAGGAATGCCCATAGCGGGCAGGTTGTCGGGGTCGGTGCCGAAGTACACCTGGCACATGCTGCGCCACGAGGAACCGCAACCGATGAGGTAGCGAATCTCGTAGGTGCC
>JAFSXQ010000240.1 GCA_017444005.1 Bacteroidaceae bacterium
ATGATATTATGATATTTCTTTTCGACTAAAATTCGCAAGAGAAATAAAAAGAAGAAGGTGTGTCAAAATACTGAAATCATTTTTCAACAACGAATTGAACGAATTAAACGAATTTTTATATTGCGATAAATTGCTATAAATTCGTGAAATTCTTCGACGGGCGAAGCGGCAAGCCGATTACGTTTAATTCGTTGTTTAAACAAAAAAGAGGGCATGTCGTGAATTATGACACACCCTCTTCATTTTGTTCGGTGTAATTGCTTACAGCAGACGGCGTGCGCCCGGGCCGATGACAACGTCGATGACGATGGGCTTCTTGCCGTACTTCTCGAAGAAGCGCTTCTGCACAACCTCCTTGAAGTGGTCGTACATCTCCTCGGCAACGAGGTTGATGGTGCAGCCGCCGAAGCCGCCGCCCATGATGCGCGAGCCGGTCACGCCCTCTTCCTTGGCCACGTCGTTCAGGAAGTCGAGTTCCTCGCAGCTGACTTCGTACTCCTTGGAGAGGCCGTAGTGGGTCTCGTACATCTTCTGGCCCACGAGTTCGTAGTCGCCCTTCTCCAGTGCGTCGCAGACGGCCAGTACGCGGTCGATTTCGCCGATGACGTAGCGGGCGCGCTTGTACTCAACTTCGCTGATTTCGCCCTTCACCTCGTCGAGCATCTGCATGTTGGCGTCGCGCAGGGTGTCCACTTCGGGATGGTGCTTCTTGATGACCTCGGCCACGTGTTCGCACTGCAGGCGGCGCTCGTTGTAGGGCGAGCCGGCCAGTTCGTGCTTAACACAACTGTTGACGAGCATCAACTTGTAGCCCTTGGGCTCCCAGGGGAAGTAGGCGATTTCGCCCGAGCGGCAGTCCATGCGCATGAGGTGGCCGGCCTTGCCGAGGCAGGAGATGGCCTGGTCCATGATGCCGCAGTTGCAGCCGATGTACTTGTGCTCGGTGCGCTGGCCTACCTTGGCCAGTTCCATGCGGTCGATCTTGTTGTCGCCGAACATGTCGTTCAGGGCGAAGGCAAAGGTGCTCTCCAGAGCAGCGCTGGAACTCATACCGGCACCCAGGGGGACATCGCCTGCGAAGGCGGTGTTGAAGCCCTCTACGGGTACGCCCAGAGCCATCATCTCGCGGCATACGCCGTAGATGTAGCGGGCCCAGGTGGCGTTGGGTCCCTTCTCGTCGTCGAGCGAGAACTCTACCTTGTCCTTCAGGTCGATGGAGTAGGCACGCACGTTGCGGGTGCCGTTGGCCTTGAGTTCGGCAATCATGCCCTGCTCAACGGCGCCGGGGAATACGTAACCGTTGTTGTAGTCGGTGTGCTCACCGATGAGGTTGATACGGCCTGGAGAGGCATAAACATTTCCGGTGGAGCCGTCGAAGTGCTTGATGAAGCGGCTCCGTACATCTTCGATTGTTAGTTTCATAGTTTTTTAGTTGAAAGTTGAAAGTTGAAAGTTGAAAGTTTTTGGCTTCGCGTTCCAACATTCATGGTTTATAATGTATTTAGTTCTTTCGTTCTTTGCTGAAACTGAAAGCCGAAAGATGACAGCATCGCCGTAGGCTAACTTTCAACTTTCAACTTTCAATTTTCAATTTAGTCGACGGGAATATCCGTATTCACGTTCTTGCTGCCCCAGAGAGCATAGTAGAGGATGTAGGCTGCGCAGAGCAGGGGTACCCAGTAGGAGGTGAGGCACGAGCCGGTCCAGTCGGCAACGAGGCCCTGGATGCCCACCATGATGGCGAAGCCACAAACCATCGTCATGAAGGCGCCGGAGGCAATGGCGGTGTACTTGCCGAGGCCCTCGGTGGCGAGGTTGAAGATGCCGCCCCACATGACGCTGGCGCAGAGGCCGACGAGGAGGAAGCAGAAGATGCCCACGGGCACGTCGCCCCAGAGGATAGCCATGTTGGTGTAGTCGATGCCGGGAACGCTGACGGTGCTGGTGGTGGGCAGGTAGATACCCAACAACAGCAGGATGACTGCCGTAGCGGCTACGAAGGTGATCATGGCCTTGGTGCTGACCTTACCGCCAACGCTGGCGCCGATGAAACGACCGATGAGCATGAACAGGAAGTAGATGCTGGCCAGTGTGCCTACGTAACCAGCGTCCATGCCGAGACCGGGAGTGGGAGCGTCGCCGGCGGCGGTCAGGTACTGCAGGATGTAGCCGGGGATACCCATCTCAACGCCACCGTACAGGCCGATGGCCAGAATGCCGAGGTTGAAGTGGCGGAACGAGAAGGCCGAGTGGGGGTCTTTCTTAGCGGAAGCCTCTTTCTTGGCCTGGTAGGGCTCCTCAATCTTGGTGAAAAGAATGACCACGAAGGCGATGACGAAGATGGCCAGGGCAATCATCAGGGCCGGAGTGGCGTCGCTGATCTTGGCCTTGGCGGCGTCGCCGATGAGGGCGCCCATGATGATGTAGACGGCCACGGCGGCGGTGGAGTTGAACACACCACCGGTCTGGATGAGTTGGTTACCCTTGTTGCCACCGCCTCCGAGGAGGTTCAGCATGGGGTTGACGACGGTGTTCAGGATGCACATGCAACCGCCCGAGATGAGGGCACCGCACAGGTAGACGGCCATACCGCCCCAGCCTGAGAGCCACTGGACGATGATGCCCGTGATGCCGACCAGGAGGCCAATGAGGGCAGTGGTCTTGTAGCCCCACTTCTGAATCATCATGCCGGCGGGGAAGCCCATGACCAGATAGGCCATGAAGTTGCCGTAGTTGCCAATCATGGCCATGAAGTTGGTGGTTCCGAACTGGTTCTTCACGATGACGCCCATAGGCGAACACAGATTCGTCACGAAGGCAATCATGGCAAACAGGGCAATCATGACGATGATGGCACCCCATTGTTTCTTTTCTTGACTCATAATTTTTTAAGTTGAAAGTTGAAAGTTGAAAGTTGAAAGTTTGCCATCCGGCTTGCGTTCAACGGTCTCGGTTCAACTTTGGGTTAATAATGTTTTACTTTTTTTGTTGTTTTCTTTCGTTGTTTTCACAATGCTAGTCAGCATTGCGGTAATCTCGTTGTTGTCGGCCATCATGGATTCGAACATAGTCTGAGTGATATAGTTGGTTTCGTTCAGGATTTCCAGCCAATACTCCGTCTCGTCCGATTCTTTGAGGGCAATTTCCAGTTTGTGTATGAAGTCAGGCGTGCTTTCTGCATTCTTGCTTTCACGGATGTTTGCTCCAATGCTAGTTCCGCTTCTCAATATTTGTTTTGAAAGCACATACTCATGTTTTTCTTCTTGCAGATATTGTGCCATCTTCACAATTCGTATAGCAAATGATTTGCTCTTTGCTCGGATGGTATTATCTTCCAACATGGGCGTAGCCTAACTTTCAACTTTCAACTTTCAATTTTCAACTCCAAACTTGTAAACGGTCTTCTGGGTATAGACCTCGCCCGGGCGCAGTACGACGCTGGGGAAGTAGGGACGGTTGGGGCTGTCGGGGAAGTGCTGTGCCTCGAAGCAGAGGGCCGAGCGGCGGGGAGCCGTAGCACCGTGCTGGAGGGCGTAGCCGGTGGCCCAGTTGTCGCTGTAGAACTGCACGCCGGGCTCTGTTGTCCACACTTCCATCGTGCGGCCCGATACGGGTTCCGTCATTTCAGCGGCCAGGGAGAGTTCGCCGGGTTCCTGCTTGTTCAGCACGAAGCAGTGGTCGTAGCCGGCACCGTTGCGAATCTGCACGTCGTCAGCATCGATGTCCTGGCCGACGGGCTTCGGGGTGCGGAAGTCGAACGGTGTGCCGTCCACGCGGAGAATTTCGCCCGTGGGGATGGAGGTGTCGTCGATGGGCACGTAGAAGTCGGCGTTGATGCGCAGGACGACGTTCGTGGCCTCGGGTGTGGGGTTGGCGATGCCGGAGAGCGAGAAGTAGCCGTGTGAGGTCATGTTCACGATGGTCTTCTTGTTCGTCATGCCGCGGTAGTCGATGACCAGTTCATTGTCGTCGGTCAGCGAGTAGCGCACCGTCATCTTCAGTTCGCCGGGGAAGCCTTCTTCGTAGTAAGCGAAGACGTAGCGCAGCACCAGTTCGCGCTCGTTCACCTGCTCGGCGTCCCAAACGCGGGCGTGACAGCCGGTCGGACCGCCGTGCAGCGAGTTGGGGCCGTTGTTGATGGCCAGCGAGTATTCCTTGCCGTTCATCACGAACTTGCCCTTGCAGATGCGGTTGCCGTAGCGGCCGATGAGCGTCGAGAGGAAGGGCTCCGGACTGTTGACCACGTCCTGGATGTTGTCGTGGCCCTGGATGACGTTGGCATACTTGCCGTCGCGGTCGGGTACCATAATAGACACAAGAGCACCACCATAGTTGGTGATGTCTACTTCCATACCATTCTCATTCACGAGGGTGTACAGGTCGGTCTCCTTTCCCTGTATTTTTGCCTGAAAGTCTTCGCGCTTCAGGCCCGAAATGTGTTGTGGTGTCATTGCTTTTTAGAGTTAAGTTTAATGAATGTTGCCACAAACTTAACAAAAACTTTCGAAGTGTGCAACGTTTCGGGCCAAAAAGTAAGAAACTTTAATCTATTTTTGCAAAAAGGTGAGCAAGTCGGCCACAATAAAGGACGAACCACCGACGAATATCAGGTCGTCGGGCGCGGCATCGTGCAGTGCAGCCTCATAGGCTTCGGCAACGGTCGGATACGTCTCGCCCTTCAGTCCCAGTTCGGCGCCCAACTGGGCGATGTCCGGCGCCGGCATGGCCCGCTTCACCGAAGCCTGCGTGAAGTAGTAGCAGGCATCCGTGGGGAACAGCGACAGCGAACCGCGCACATCTTTGTCGGCCACCATGCCCAGGACGATTCTAGTTGAAAATTGAAAGTTGAAAATTGAAACTTGCTGATGGATGTTGCGCAACTGCTGCGTAACGTATTGCAGGCCGGCCGGATTGTGCCCAGTGTCGCAAATGACAGTGGGACGTTCCTGCAGTTTCTGCCAGCGGCCCATGAGGCCCGTCAGTTCGCAGACGTGCGCAAAGCCGTCTTGGATGTTTTCCGTCGTCAGTGGCTTTAGCACCTGCAGGGCGTTTAGGGTCGTCAGGGCGGTGAGTATGGTCTGGGTGTTCCGCTCTTGGCAGAGGCCTTTCAACTCGGGTTCCAAGCGAATGGGGTAGGGCGGTTGCTCATCGGCAAAGGTGATTGTTGCGTCCATTTCCCGAGCCTTCTCGAGGAAAACGTTGCGCACTTCTTCATGTCCGTTCGTCTCGCCAATCACGACGGGGACGCCGCGCTTGATGATGCCCGCCTTCTCGCGCGCAATCTTTTCTAAGGTATCGCCCAGGAACTGGGTGTGGTCGAAACTGATGTTAGTGATGACGGACAGGAGCGGCGTGATAATGTTGGTGCAGTCGAGCCGCCCGCCCAGACCTACCTCGACGACGGCGATGTCCACCCGCTGCTCCTCGAAGTACTTGAACGCCAGGGCGGTGGCCAGTTCGAAGAACGAGGGACACAACGGCTCGAAGAACGCGCGTTCCTGCTCCACGAAGTCGATGACGCGCTGCTGGGGTATCATCTCCCCGTTGACGCGTATGCGCTCGCGAAAATCAATAAGGTGCGGACTCGTGTACAGTCCCACCCGATAACCGGCCGACTGCAGGATGGCTGCCAGCGTGTGGCTGACCGAGCCTTTCCCGTTGGTGCCGGCCACGTGGATGGTCTGGTACGCCCGATGCGGATGGCCGAAGTGCTCGTCCAGCGCCCGTGTGTTGGCCAGGCCTTCCTTGTACGCACCTGCCCCGATGTTCTGGAACAGCGGGGCAGCGTTGAACAGGTAATCTATCGTTTCCTGATAAGTCATTGTCTTCAATTAAAGAAACTTTTGAACTTATCGAAGATTTTCGAACGGCACGAGTCGGAGGGACGGAAGTTGTCGCTCTGGGCAAACTTCTCCATCGTCTGCTTCTCGTCGCGACTGAGCGCTTCGGGGATGTAGACGCTGATGTGCACGATGAGGTCGCCCACACCATAACCGTAGCCCTGTACGGCGGGCAGTCCCTTGCCGCGCAGGCGGACTACCTTGCCGGGTTGCGTGCCGGGCTCTATCTTGATGCGTGCCTTGCCGTCCAGGGTCGGTATCTCCACCGTGCCGCCCAGCGTGGCCGTGGGCACGTCGAGCAGCAGGTTGTAGACGAGGTTCTGCTCCTCGCGCACGAAGTCGGGATGCGACTGCACCTCGATGAAGACCTGTATGTCGCCGGGCACGCCGTTGTGCTTGGCAGCGTTGCCCTTGCCAGGTGCGGTCACTACCATGCCGTCGGCCACGCCTGCCGGAATCTTCACCTCCACGACTTCCTCGCCCGTCACGACGCCTTCGCCGTGGCACCGCGTGCACTTGTTCTTTATCGTATGTCCCTCGCCGCCGCACGTCGGGCAGGCCTGCTGCGTCTGCATGCGACCGAACATCGAGTTCACGGTGCGCACCGTGTAGCCCTTGCCACCGCACGTCGGGCACGTCTGCGTCTGTCCGTCCTCGCTTCCCGAACCGTGACAGTGGTCACAGGTCACCGCCTTCTTCACCTTGAACTTCTTCGTCACGCCCGTGGCCACTTCGCCGAGCGTCAGGCTCACCTTCAGCCGCAGGTCGCTGCCGCGATACACCTGTTGCTGGCCGCGACCGCCGCCGCCGAAGCCATTGCCTCCGCCGAAGCCGCCGAAGTTGAACTCGAAACCGCCGCCGCCCATGCGTCCGCCGAAGATGTCGCCGAACATCGAGAAGATGTCGTCCATGTTCATGCCGCCGCTCTGGAAGCCACCGCCCATGCCGTTCAGCCCTTCGTGGCCGAACTGGTCGTAGCGGGCACGCTTTTGCTCGTCGTGCAGCACGTCGTAGGCTTCAGCCGCCTCCTTGAACTTCTCCTCGGCCTCCTTGTTGCCGGGGTTGCGGTCGGGGTGGTACTTGATGGCCATCTTCTTGTAGGCCGCCTTTATCTCGTGTGGTGTCGCGTTCTTCTGAA
>JAFSXQ010000025.1 GCA_017444005.1 Bacteroidaceae bacterium
CCCCTACACCGCCATCGGTCAGACACTGCGACAGGGCCGTGAGTTGCGGGGACTGCGCTTTCTCGTCGACCCCGACACCACGAACAACGCCATCTTCGAAATGCTGTGCCTCGTCGACACCCTGGATGACCGCCCGGCCTTTCCCGACGACTTCTATGCCAACACCGTCAACATCGCCATTGCCAACCGGGCGCCGGTGGCATCACCCATCATCGTAGGCGAATGTCCTGTGGCCCGCATGAAGACCATCAAGAACGAAACAGAAATTGCGGGCTACCGCAGCGCCATGAAGAAGGATGGCGTGGCACTCGTCAAGTTCCTGCGCTGGCTCCGGCCTGCCGTGGAGGCTGGTGGACAGACGGAGATGAGCATCGACCGCAAACTGACCGACCTGCGCCGGGAACAGCCGCTCTTCCGCGACATCTCTTTTGATACCATCGCCGGATACGGCGCCCACGGGGCCATCGTGCACTACGAGCCCACGCCCGAGACGGACATCGCCCTGGAGCCGCACGGCCTGCTCCTGCTCGACAGCGGTGCGCAGTACCAGGACGGCACGACGGACATCACGCGCACCATCGCCCTCGGTCCCCTCTCCGAGGAGGAGCGCACCGACTATACCCTCGTTCTGAAGGGCCACATTCGCTTGGCGATGGCCAAGTTCCCCTCGGGCAGCAGTGGCACGCAACTCGACGTGCTGGCCCGCTACGCTATGTGGCAGCAGGGAATGAACTTCCTGCACGGCACGGGGCACGGCGTGGGTTCGTACCTCAGCGTTCACGAAGGCCCTCACCAGATACGCATGAACTACATGCCCGCCCCGCTGGTGGCCGGCATGACGGTGACCAACGAACCGGGCATCTACAAGGCCGGGAAGCATGGTTGCCGCACGGAGAACACCCAACTCATCACGCACTACATGGACGGTGAGTTCGGCGAGTTCCTGCAGTTCGAGCCCCTCACCCTCTGCCCTATCGACACCACGCCCATCCGCATGGAGATGATGCTCCCCGACGAAGTCCAGTGGCTCAACGACTACCACCGCCACGTATACGACGAACTCGCCCCCCTGCTCGACGAGGAGGACCGCCAGTGGCTCAAAGAAGCAACAAGGAATTTATAACTAGAGAACTAGAACATCTAGAATATCTAGGAAATCTAGGATGTCTAGAAAAAATAACAGCACCATGGCAATAATCAAAAAACTCAACGGCATGCCCGCCCCCCGCTTCGGTCGGCACTGCTATTTCTCGGAAGGAGCGGTCATTGTTGGCGACGTGGAGATGGGCGACGACTGCACCGTCTGGTTCAACGCCGTCGTGCGCGGCGACGTTCACTACATCAAGATTGGCAACCGCACCAACATCCAGGACAACTCGTGCATCCACACGCTGAACGGCAAGGCACCCTGCATCCTAGGCGACGACGTCACCATCGGCCACTCCGTCACCCTGCACGGCTGTGAGGTCAGGGACGGTGCCCTCGTGGGCATGGGAGCCACGGTGCTCGACCACGCCGTAGTGGGCCGCGGCGCCATCGTGGCCGCCGGTGCCCTGGTGCTCTCCAACACCCAGATAGGCGACGGCGAACTCTGGGGCGGCGTACCGGCCAAGTTCATCAAAAAGGTGGATGCAGAACAGGCGCAGGCCTTGAACAAGACCTACGCCCGCCATTATATCGAGTACAGCGACTGGTTCCGCCAGGCAGACAGCGACCCGGCGAACACGCAGGTCGTCACCCGCAGCGAAGACTACCGCTAAACCGCTACCGCCCCAGGAACATCGTGTCTACGTAGGTTTGGAAGGCCTCCTTGTACAGGTCGCCGATGGGCAGTGCCGTCTGGTCGTCCAGGAAGACGCGGTTCTTGTTAACCTCCCGAATTTTGGTGAGGTTGATGATATAGGAGCGGTGTATGCGCATGAAGTAATCGGGAAGGCGGTCCTCCATCCTTTTCATGGAAAGGAGGGTGATGATGGGTTTCGGCTGGCCGTCCAGCCACACCTTCAGGTACTCACTCATCGACTCTATGTAACGGATGTCGGGGATGCTGACTTTCAGTATGCGCGACTCTGACTTGAGGAATATCAAATCCTTATTGGCCGAGTAGTCTGCCTCCGCACTCCCATCCGTGGACGGAAGCGGAACTCTGGCCTCCAACCTCTCCTTCACCCGGTTCGCAGCCCGCTGGAAGTCCTGCAAGCCGAAAGGCTTCAGCAGATAGTCGACAGCATTCACCTTGAAGCCCTCGACGGCATACTCCGAATAGGCAGTGGTGAAGACGACGAGGGGAGGTGCGACGAGCGACTTCACGAAATCCATCCCGTTAAGGTCGGGCATGTTGATGTCGCAGAAGACGACATCAACCGTGTCGCGCTCCAGGAATGCACGGGCTTCCAAGGCGCTCTGGCATTGGGCTACGAGCCCCAGAAAGGGTACTTTCTTTATATAAGCGACTATCTGCTGGAGTGCCAGAGGCTCGTCGTCGATGGCCATGCAACGTATCATAGGTCTTTACGATTTAGCAATTTACGATTTCAATGGGAGCGTCAACTCTACGGAGTAGACATCGGCGTCGTCCTGTATCTTCAGCGTATAGCCGGTGTCATAAAGCAGGTTGAGCCGCTGCCGCACGTTCTGAAGCCCCACGCCGCCCTTCTCCGGGTTCGGCTTCTCCGCTTTGGAATTACGGCAGGCAAACAGGAGCCGCCCCTTGTCAACAGCCGCCCGGACACTGATGAACGATTCGCGCTGATAACTGACACCGTGTTTGAAGGCATTCTCGATGAACGTGATGAGTATGAGCGGCGGTATCTGGCCTTCGGGGACCAGTTGCGGCAAATCGAGGGTTATCTTCACTTTGTCCGTATAGCGCAGTTGCATCAGCGTGACATAGTGACGAATGAAATCAAATTCACGCGAGAGCGGCACATGCTGTTTGTTGCCTTCGTAGAGCACGTAGCGCATCATCTTCGACAATTCCAGTATGGTGTCCTTGGCCTTCTCCGGGTCGATATCGACGAGTGCGTGGATGTTGTTGAGCGTGTTCATGAAGAAGTGCGGATTAATCTGGTAGCGCAGATACTCCAACTGCTGCTCCAACGTCTTGCGCTCCAGTTCGGCCAGCCGCCTGCGGTCGTCACGACTGCGGAAATAGTCCTTGACGCCCAAGTTGGCACCAAACATGAGGATGAGAAGCACCGCGGCCAAGATGTCACGCTCGCCGACCATGGGCAACGGACGGTCAGCCTTTCCGATTTCATGGGGCACCCGTTTGTCGGGCAACGGTGGTGCATCATCCGGCAACGGCGGACGTTCATCATCAAACGACACCGACGGTTCGTCGAAAGGCGGTTGCCGATGTCCGGCTCGTTCCATGGGCGGTCTCTGGCCTCTTCCTTCAGGTTTATGACTGCACTCATAAACCGTAAACAGCACCAGCATCACGGCCAGAGCTGCAAAATACGCCATACGCTTGTGCCTGTACACCAGCAGCGGGGCCAACAGGAAATTGTGAATGAGGAACAGCAACAGATAGATAGCGAAATGACGCCACAGGATAAGCACCTCCCTCCAGTCAAACCCGACGTTCGCATCGTAGACCGTCCGTATGTACATACTCAGCAGTGGGGCTGCAAAGAGCAAGCCCCACACTGCCAAGTATATCTGGTTCTCGCGTCGAAACAGTTGCATCCAATAACGTCTTGTCATATTCTAATAACGTAAAGGACAAGATACTGTTGTTGCGTTACCTTCCAGAATAACTGGTAGCGGCCTTGCACGAGGCCGACGAGGAACCGATGGTTACGGTGTAACTGGTGCCTGAGGTGAGGCCGTAGCAACTGAGCAGATAACTGTAGCCGGAACTGCTGCCACCACCGCCGCCACCAGGACCTCCCGGAGCACGGAAGCCGCCACCGCCACCACTGGTGGGTGAATAACCAGTGGGCACCGTGAACGAAGCCAACGTCGTCGTTCCGCTCTTCACGCTGACAGCCGTTCCGGCCGTGGCCGTACCCGAAGTACTGAGCACGCACTGCGAGCCTGTAGTAGACGTGACGGTGTTGTTGCCGCCACCTATGGACAGCACGGTACCACCGGTGATATAGAGGTAGTAGCGCTCGGCAGCATCCAGTCCACATTCGGGTTCACCGGCACCACAGGCGATAACCGTACCGCCCGAGATGTACATGTTTCCGTTCGAGTCGATGCCGTCGTTGCCATTGCTGACACCCGTCACCGTACCACCTTTCAGATACATGTGGCTGGCCGAGTTGATGGCATCGTCGGATGAACTGAAGGCATAGACGGTGCCGTCGCTAACGGTCAGTATGCCCTTGGTCTCTATGGCCTCGTGCGTGCTGGATGTGGCAGAGACAGAGCCGCCGGTAATGGTCATGTTGCCATCGCTCTTGATGGCCTTGGCCGAAGCCGTGGCGCTGCTGCTGTATTTGTACTGGCTGCCCGAGGTCGTTGCCTGAGTGGTGCCGCCGCTGACCGTCAGCGTACCGTCGGCCTTGATGCACTTGCCGCCCGTTCCTGTAGACTTCAGTGTCAGCGCGCCGCCGCTGATGCTCATGTTGCCATCGCTCTTCAATCCGGCACATCCCTTGGCATCACGTTCAGTGCTGTCGTAAGCACCGTTGCCCGTTGTGGTCACGGTCAGCACACCGTCGGTGATGTACATGTCGCCTCCGGCCTTGACACCCTTGGTGGCTGCAGCCGTAGTGGTCACGGTCAGCGTACCACCCTCGATGTAGATGTTGCCGCTGTCCTCGTCGTCGTGGTCTTCGGTCGCACCGGTACTGGTGTCACCGTCCAGGTCGCACTGAATGCCGTCGTCGCCCACACCGCTGATGGTCACCGTGCCGCTCTTCATCTGGAAGTACTCCTCGCAGTTGATGCCATCGCTGACAGCCGAAGTGACGTTCAACGTCAGGTTCTTGACGGTGATGTACGATGCACTCTTGATGCCGTGCTTCAGTTTGCCAACCACGTTCAGCGTACCGTTACCCTGCAGTTGCAACTGCCCTTTCGAGTAGATGCAGGCCTTCTGCGAACCGCTACCATCAGTCAGCGTGTTTGTCGTATTCTTCTTCGCACTGAGTTGGATGCGCTTCGAGTTGGTGATGTCGATGGCGGCACCGCTGGGGTTGGTCAGCGTCAGGCCGGCCAGCGAGACGGTGCACTTGTAGGAGCCCGAGAGGGTCAGCGAACCATCGGTGCTGGTACCGCTGAGCGTGTACGTAATCTCGTCGTCATCCACTGCGGCGGTGTTGCTCTGGGCGATGGTCACATGGGCGCCACTGACCGTCGGCGTCACGTACTGCGCCACATTACCCGCCACACACACCGTGGCCGACGAACCATTGTAGGCCACCGTCACGCTGTTGTCGGTCACCTCTGTGTCGTCTACATTCATTTCGTCCACCTCGCTGAGCGTGAACGTTTTGCCCATGATGGTCAGTGCGGTACCGTCCGAGTAGGTCATCTCGCCCGTCTGAGCAGCTGGAAACTGGTAGGTCACACTGCCCACCTTGACATTCAGCGTCTGCGCACCGGCGACTAGCGCAACCAGTGTGAGTGCTGCTGAAAAAACAAATTTTCTCATATATTCTTACTTTTTATATTGTATACACAATCATTCGTACTCACCGGTCAGGAACAACTCGCGCGCCAGGATTTCATCGGCATCCGTAATCTGTGAGTCGCCGTCGCTGTACAGGTTGGTGTCAAAGGAAACTGCAATCAGTGCCTCCATCTCCATGCCGACCTCCGACAGTCTGGGTTGGGAATATGGCATTTTCATCGTCTTTCGTTGTCTGAACTATTTGAGTATGTATTTCTTCCCGCCACTGATGTAAATACCTTTCGGTAGCCGTCCTCCGGTAGTGCGACGGAACTGTCTGCCCTGCAAGTCGTAGAGGACATCCTGCCCCGAATGGTTATCCACCGACTCGTTGATGGTCCCGATGCCGGTTTCGTCCGTCTGGATATAGAAAACTGGCACAGCGGCCTCGCTGTTCACATAGAAGGCCTTTCCGGCAGGGATGGTGACACCGGATGCGACGGCAGCAAAGCCCACGGAAGTGTCGGTGAGTTGCTTCAGCGCGTAATAACCGCCGGCATCCACGGTCAGGTCTGTGAGCGTACCGCTCAGTTCGTTGTTCGTCGCGGCATCAACCACGGAACCCGACACGGGCAATTCGTAGGTGCCGGCTGTGCCCGTCAGCAGAAAACCCGTCAGCGCAGGAACCTGACTGACGGCGGTCAGTGTGACGGTCTCGCCACTGAACGTGGCCGTGTAGGCAGTGAGTTCGCCATCCAACGTGCTCAAGTCAAACGTGCAATCACTGTAAAGCGAGGCCCAGCCGCTGGCCGGAACTGTCACACTTTGCCTGTTCGCAAAGAACATCTTATTCAGGCCGCTCAACGGGTAGGACTGACCCGTAACAGCATTGGTGACTGTCAGTACACCATCCAAGATGGTGAGTTGCAGGTTCTCCACGGCAAGCGTACCCGTAGCCCCATCCGTCGTCTGGAGGGTAAGGTAGGGATAGCTATCGGCCGCAGCCGCCAGCGTGCCTGCCAGAATCATCCATACTAAAGCAATCTTTTTCATACGCGAATATTAATTAAATAGGATTAACAAATCATCTATTTGTCGACAAAGATACAACTTTAGCGGTTAACGGCCAAATTTATTCAACAAACCCGTCGTTTTGTTCAGTAAAAAGCATTTGCACCATACAGAACCGTGGGAAGAAGTGTACTTTTTTCCGTTCACATTTGGCCGTTTCGTTGATTTTTGTTACTTTTGCAGCGGCTAAGGTAAAAGATTGTCATCAATCTGTATTGTTTAATTAATAATTAATAAAAGAAAGGTAGTTTATGAAGAAGTTTACTCTCTTTCTGCTGGCCGTATTGGCCACCAGTCTTTCATTCGCAGGCGTAAAGCCCCTCGATGGTGCACGCCTGCCCAAAGTCAAGAACAGCACGGAGCGCATAGCCAAGCAGCGCAAGGCCGGGAAACAGGCCCTGCGCAAGGCTCCCCATCGCGCGCCGGCCGGTGTCATCACCTTCGACGAACAGCCCGAGGGCAAGGTCGTCACCATGATTGCCTCCTACGGCGGCATCTACTACAGTTGGTTCGGCGTATCTGACGTCACCACCGACGCCGGCGCCATCACCCTCATCGAGGGCACCGACGGCAACCTCTACCTCAAGGGCCTGACCCCCAACCTCTACGACGACGAACTCTACTGGATCAAGGCCGAGAAGACAGGCGAGGGC